>JANMEB010000732.1:0-1895 GCA_031376585.1 Planctomycetota bacterium
CAGGAACGTCGCACTAAAGAGGCCGCCGCCGATGATTTGCCGCGGGTGAAATTGGAAACCGAAGTCGGTGATATTGTTGTCGAACTTTATGAAAACGAAGCCCCAGAAACCGTGGCCAACTACATTAGTCTTGTCGAATCAGGCTATTTCGATAATACGACCTTCTATAGTGTAATTCAGAAAGCATCCATCGCTCACGGCAGCAAGACGGGTAACGATCACGATTCCCCGGGCTACCGAATCTATAGTGAGGCCGAAAAAGCGGATCGGCGATATCCTTTTCGCGGAACTCTGACGATGTTCGAGCCGAACAAGAACAATCAAGGCGGTAGCGTTTACACTATTGCCCTAAAAACATTGCCTAACTTTGATGGCTATTACACTACGTTTGGCAGAATTATCGAAGGCTTCGACACGTTGCCGAAAATCACCAAATACAACGCGCGAGCATCCGGCGATTTTCCATATAGTGGAATGGCGCCAACCAAAGTCATCAAGGCGACTGTTTTGCGCAAACGCGATCATGAGTATAAGCCACATAAAGTCGAGACCACCGCGACCGGCAGTTAGTATCCATTTTTTTTCAATTTTTCACGGAATGTCCAAATGAAGTTCACGAAGATTTTTCCCAGGTACTTGTGCCTTGTTACGGCCATCGCTTTCGCTGTTTCGTTTTGTCCTTCGCTCTGTGGGCAAGACACGGCGGATAGTTCAGCGGGAACCAAGCCAGCGGCACAAGAGACGCCCGACGCCTCAACTCAAGCCGACGCAACCGGCGAAAAAACCCTCGACGAGTTGCTGACCCAATGGTCGGAGATGGACAAAAAACTAAAGGAAGCCGAATCTGCGGCGAGAGCAGATGGAGCTTCCGAAGCGGCGAAGATCACCTACAAAGATATGGTCGATCAAGCCTACAAGCTCATCGATCAGATTCAGACCAGTGCCGTGGCGGCGATTTCAAAAAACGCGATGGACGAAACTGCCGCAAACACACTTCTGGGCATAATGCTCAACGGCAGTCTTAGGACCGACGGCGACAAGAAAGTTCTAGCGCTGGCCGACACGCTGATCAACGCTGGATTGTCGGCAGAACTTTTCGAACCTGCTATCAAGTCAAATCGCCTTAGCCCGTTTGGCAAGGACTTGTTCGCGGAAATCATGATTCGGCATCAGGAACATCAAGCCGACGATTTGCCGCGCGTCAAATTGACGACGACCAAAGGCGAAATCGTTGTTGAGCTTTTCGAAAACGAAGCACCTAACACGGTGGCTAATTTCATCAGCTTGACCAAAGCGAAATTCTACGACGGCCTCAAATTTCATCGAGTAATGGAAGGATTTATGGCGCAAGGCGGCTGCCCCAAAGGAGACGGCAGTGGCGGTCCAGAGTACACCATCAAATGCGAATGCAACGAAAAGAATGCCCGAAAACACTTTACGGGTTCACTGAGTATGGCGCACGCCGGCCGTGACACGGGCGGATCACAATTTTTTCTCACGTTTCGAGCCACTTCCGTCCTGGATGGTCGGCATACCGTATTTGGTCGGACGATTTCAGGAATGGATGTTCTAGAACAACTCACCCGAAACGCCACGGACGCGGGTCCAATTCCTGGAGTTGAGGCGGATAAGATACTGAAAGCCGAAGTCGTTCGCGATCGCGGCCACGAATACAAACCCGTCAAAGTCGGAGACGCGGCGGCTGCTCCGGAAAAATCCGGTAACTAGTGACGTTCCCAATGCCGCCGAAGTCCGTTGGCGCGATGACATGAAACGCCAAGAACGCGCCGACTTTATCGCATGTCGGCTGAATGAACTTTATCCGCAGCCAACGATTCCATTAGCGCATCGCGATCCGTTTACGTTGCTCGTCGCAGTCGTGCTGAGCGCCCAGT
>JANMEB010000735.1:0-11551 GCA_031376585.1 Planctomycetota bacterium
CACATGTCTAGCTGATTTATGCGGCCGTCGCTCGAAACAAATTGCCAGCGCTTGCTCGATGGCTTCGGCTCCCGAATTGCAGAAGGAAATGTGGTGTGATGGCGAACCGAGCTTTCGCCGCAACAGGTCAACGTATGCCGATTGCAAGTTCTGGGTTTCATCTGATCGAGGATCGTCAATCCAACTGTTCAAGTGTTGAGCGGCACCGAACAAAGCACTGTGATTGAACCCAAGTCCCAGTGTTGCAATTTGCGAAGCCGCATCAAGAAGCACAACGTCGTCGTCATCCTTAATCGCCAAGTACGCTCCAGACGATTTTTCAAGGTCGACGACAAATGGCTTCTTGTCGGCTGGAATTAGTTCGCGCGCGTACAGCTCCGCCAAGCGATTCCGCGACGCTAGATGTTCAATGCAATCGTTGAGCTTTGCTGACATGAGAAATCGCTAATAATCTTGGGGCGAGTTGCAAGGTTTTCGCCAATTGTTCTGGATGGTTCTCGTAGCGTGGATTGAGTGTTAAAATAAGCAGCAGTCAGTCTGACTTATTGGGGTCCGCCATGCAAACGATTGCAGTTCTCGCAGGGAAATTCCAGCCGACTGGGAGTCCATGGAGCCGTTGGAAATTCAACGGCGGTTTAGCAGTTTTCGTTGTGGTAATTGCGTCCACGATTACGGCTGCCCAAGACGACGCGAACGCTCAGAAATCTGAACGACAGGGGCAACGCATGAAGTTCGCGATCGCTATTCACGGAGGCGCAGGACCGTCCTCGAAACAAGCTTCGGATGATGCCAATCGGGCACGTATCGGCTCAATGCGGGAGGCACTCGACACTGGAAAGAGCATTTTGGAAAAAGGCGGGACGAGTCTTGACGCAGTCGAGGCTGTCGTGGTTTTCCTGGAGGACGATCCCCAATTTAACGCAGGTCGCGGTTCGGTCTTCACGGCTGACGGAACGCATGAACTTGATGCGTCAATCATGGACGGTCGAACGGGATCTTGCGGTGCGGTTGCCGGAGTTCGGCGTGTTAAAAACCCAATTCGCTTAGCTCGATTGGTGATGACCGATTCTCCGCATGTGCTTCTGACGGGAGACGGTGCGGATCATTTTGCTGAATTGAAAAAAGTTGAAATGGTCGAGAATTCGTACTTTGATACCCCCGCAACTCGGGCCAAGTGGGAAGAGCGAAAAAAACAGAAGCTTGACAATCCGCAATCGAAAATCCAATTTGAGGATGTCGGCTATTTTGGAACGGTCGGGTGTGTCGCGCTTGACCAAAACGGTGACTTGGCGGCGGCGACTTCGACCGGCGGAATGACAGCCAAACAATTTGGCCGGGTTGGCGATTCGCCCATCATCGGAGCCGGAACTTTCGCTGACAATAAGACTTGTGCCGTTTCATGCACCGGCAAAGGAGAAGAATTTATTCGCCGCGTGGTGGCCTACGACATTGCGGCTCAGATGCGGTACGCCAATCGAACTTTGGACCAAAGCGTTAAGCACATGTTCAATGAAACGCTCAGTCCAAACGATGGCGGGATTATCGCGATCGACCAGTTGGGACACATTTCGATGGAGTACAACACTCCGGGCATGGCGCGTGCGGCGGCGGATTCGTCCGGCAGATACGACGTGCTGTGGTCCGATGCGATAGAGCCTGAACCTGCCAAAAAATAAGCCCAGCGCCAAAGTACAATGTTTCCAGGAGAAAGTAGCGGGCACATTCCACGTGCCGTCCGCAACCACGGCACGTGGAATGTGCCCACTACTTTTATGCCCGCTACTTTGTTACGAGCAGTTTTTTGACAGCCCGGGCACAATAAATTCGAACCAACGGGTCGGGGTCTTCAAGAGACATCTTTTCAAGGGTTGCTTGCCAAGGCTGTGCTACCAAGCCAAGGTTCTCGAGAATCTCCGCCGACAGCGAACGAATCGAACCGTCTTCGTTTTTCAACATTTCAGCGACGTCTGCGACTGCGCTAGCCGCATCGGCTTTCATTTGATGAATCGCCAGCAAGGCTTCGTAGTCCAAATTATTTGTTTTGCTCATCGCGACAAGAGCCTTGACCGATCGTTCTGCATCTCCGGTGATTTTCCAAAGTGCCAAAGCAGCTTGACACTGGACGAATTTTCCTTCGTTGTTCATCAACGCTTCGACTTTTTCTTTTGCTATTGCGGCAGCGGGCCCTAGCAACGTCAAGCCGATCAACGCGCGATCGCGATCCGCGTGCAAGTATGCGTCAAGATGCTTGGTCAAAAGTTCCGCAACGTCAAAGTCTTCGTTGGGGCCAATCGCACCAAGGGCAATCAGCGCGTGACTACGCGAAGAGAGATTCCCTTTCTCGACCAATGTTTTCAATTTTCCACTGAGCCTAGCGGCCGGAGCTCCAATCGTCACAATGGCCCGACAGGCAAGAACTTGTAGCCGAAAATCTGGATCATCCAAAAACGGCTCGATGGCTTCAATCACGCTTGGATCGCTGTTCTTCAAGTTCACCAGACCGTAAATCCCACTGAGGCGACGCTTGGGATCCTGTGATTTTGTCAGTGCAATGAGCTTGGGGGTGCTACCGATCGCGACATTACCTAACCGATGGATGACTTCGGATGCAGCGGCGACTTGCTTCTGGTCTTCGGAATCCAAAACCGAATCGCAGTACTTTGCCAACGTCGGTCCCATTTGGTCCGCAGCAAATTGAGCGGCTTCGCCAACTTGCGTTTCGGTGATCATCGCCTCAACCAGCGGAATCAGCAATTTGTCGGCGTGATCTGGGTAGTCGACAAGTTTCAGGAAAGCGTCGATGCACTCGTCGGCGTTTTCGGACTTGGTCTGAGCAAGTAGTTTGTCGAATTGTGCTGTATCGTCCTGGGCGAACAGATGGCTCGAAATGAGGCCGGCGAAAAGTATCGCGATGCTGACGAATGCTCTTCGTAATTTCATTGTGCCGATTGCTCCGAGAAAAAATGCCGTCCGGTGCAAGTAGGTTATCTTATACCGCGATTTGAACGAAGCGTATTCACCCAGGCCAAAAAACCGGTTTTTCCGCGCCGTCGGCAAACATGGAAACTTTGGACATCCAGAGCAACTTTCGCTTCTCCTTTACCAAATCGCCGAATAACAGACTACAGGATGGTTGATTGTTCAACCTGTTGGGCATGGACGCGCCCGTTGGCCGACTCATTTTTGGCCATTTCGCATTTGCCGCGCATGGATACGTGGTGAATCACAGCTCCGGAGAGCGCGTTCATGGTTCAATCTCGAAGTCTTCGACGCGACCTTCTCGCGGTCGGCATACTTGCGGCGCTCGCCTATCTGATGGTGGCCCTTGGTTCTTATGATCCTGCCGACCCAGTGGCAAAGCTAATCGCGCCCCTCGATCAAATCTATCAACCAGACGCGTCGGTTTATCCGCTAAACGAAAAGCCCAGCAATGCATGTGGGCGATTCGGAGCGTTGGTCGCAGATTTGATGTTTGCGACATTTGGGCTGGGAGCGTTTTATGTATTGATCGGACTGGCCGTTCTCGCCATGGCGATGCTCATTCGCGGACAACTTAATTCGATTTGGATTCGAACGCTGGGCTGGGTGATGTCGCTGGTCGGGCTAACCGCCATTTTCCATCGCGTGCTTTATTCAACCGTGCCAATACCCGTGATCGGACCCGGCGGCTATCTGGGAGCACTTTGTAATGGCTTGCTTCAATCCAATTTCGGTCCGACCGGCAGCCTTATCTTGATGGTGACATTGACTTTGATTGGAACGATGTTTTGGACGGATTATTTTATTTTTCGCATACTGCGAATGGCTCTCGCACCTCTTTTGGCAGGGGCTGGTCTCGCTCGCCGGAATTATGCGGCCAAAGCCATCTCGAACGGTTCGCGCACCGCTGGCTTGAATGACGGGGCCCTAGCACCAGCCAATCGCATAGGAGTTGCCGCTATTCCAGTTCGCTCAGCGACGTTACGAGATGACCTTTCGCTCGCGGCGCGTCCTTCTCTCGCGGAATCCCTAGCGGCCAAAAAGAAGATGGCAACAAGCGCGGCGGCAAGCGGTGCACTGAAGACCGGTGACTTTGACGACGTTGATGAAGCCGATCAATTCGAACGAGACTTAAGCGACGACTCGGACGATGTTTCAGACTCGCCGGACCAAACTGCCGAAGCGGACGCTGTTACGGCTGCATCTGTAGTCGTCGCCAAACCAATCGTTTCAAGACTTGCCGCCGCGAAAGCCTCAAAACCTGCTGACGAACGACAACAAGTAATTCACGCACTCAATCACGCTTCGCTCGGTGAACAACCAGCGGCATTTGAACTTCCAAGCATCGACTTGCTCGATCTACCAGTTGCCGTTAATGCCGATGACCATCGCGAAGATGCACTGCGCAAAGCTCGCATCTTGGAGAAAACATTTCAGCAATTCGGATTCAACGTCAAAGTCGTCGACATCGAAACGGGCCCGGTCATTGCTCAATATGAACTTGAGTTGGAGGCAGGTCTGCGCTTGGCCAAGATCACCAATCTGTCGGATGATTTGGCGATCGCGTTGCGCGTGCCAAGCGTTCGGATTGTTGCCTCGATTCCTGGCAAGAATACCGTCGGCATCGAAGTACCCAACGAGACTCGTCAAACCGTTCGATTGCGTGAAGTGATGGAGCGCGGCGCGGCGAAGGCTGCCAAAATGAAAATTCCATTGTTCGTCGGTCAGGACGTTCGCGGCGATCCACTCGTCGTCGACTTGGCATCTCTGCCGCACTTATTGATTGCCGGGCGGACAGGAACCGGCAAAAGCGTCTGTTTGAATGCGATCATCGCATCGATCTTGATGACGCGACGACCCGACGAAGTCCGCATGTTGATGATCGATCCCAAGATGGTTGAGCTCAGCGGCTATGCTCGTTTGCCGCACTTGATGCACCCGGTTGTCACCGACATGCGAAAAGCCGAAGCCATTCTTGCGTGGGCTGTCGACAAAATGGAGGAACGCTACGCGCTCCTTGCTCGTGCTGGGGTTCGGCATATTACGAGTTACAATCAATTGGGCGAACAAGAGCTTGTCAATCGGCTGCAACCTGAAACTGACGACGAACGGAGCGGAATTCCGCTGTCATTGCCATTCATCGTGATCGTCGCAGACGAAATGGCGGACTTGATGATGACCGCTGGCAAAGAGGTTCAGCAGCATATTATCCGACTCGCACAGAAGAGCCGCGCGGTCGGCATCCACTTGATTTTGGCAACTCAAAAACCGACGGTGGACGTAATCACCGGGCTCATCAAATCCAATCTTCCGGCCCGCATCGCTTTTCAAGTCGCCACGCGGACCGACAGCCAAGTCGTGCTTGACTGCAACGGCGCCGAAAGGCTGCTCGGCAACGGCGACATGCTGTTTCTCTGGCCTGGAACCAGCACGCTTCTCCGCGGCCAAGGTACCTACTTGACCGATGAAGAAATCACCTCGGTTACGAACTCCGTCAGTACCGGTGAACAGAACTTTGTACACGAACTCGTCAACATGCGCGTCACGGAAATCGATCAAGAAGAGGTTGACGCTCCCAACTCCATTAAAAATCGGGATGAAGTTTATCAGCAAGCCGTGGACGTTGTCATTCGCGAAGGCCGCGGGTCTGTTTCATTACTGCAACGTGCGCTGGGAATTGGATACGGTCGCGCCGCACGACTCATCGATTTCATGGAACAAGACGGCATCGTCGGTGCCTACGCCGGTTCCAAGTCCCGTGAGGTCATCATGGCTTTGTCGCAATGGCAACAGATTCAAGCCTCTGGAGCCAGCGATGTGACCGAACCAACGGACAAGTCGAGGAGGATCGTTTCTCCGCTTGTGGCAAGACTTAAACCGCCAACGATTCTGGCCGACGTCGAAGACATCGAGGACGAATCCGACGAAGATGAGAACGATGCTTGGGACGAAGCACACGAAGATGAGAGCGACGACGACCGCGAGTCGGCTGATGACAACGTCGATGACGACACCGACGCTGAGGACATCGCAGACGAGGATGAATCACGACTGCCGCTTAAACTGGCGCGGACGACGCATTTTGGCCATTCTCGTTCGAGGATTGGCGCAGACGATGACGCCAGCGAAAAATGAGCCAAAGGAATTTGGCTACGGCTAATTATTCATCGAGGTAAGCACTTTTGCGGCGACGACGAGTCAATCGATGACGATAGGACATCTGCTCGCCTTCCGAAAACCAATATCCGCCAAGCACTTTGTAAAACGAGAGCAGTACAAACGCGCCGGCGACTCCGACGAAAAAGCCCTTGAGGCTGATGGGCGGAATATGTTCGCCACTGTAAAAATATTTTAGTAATGCGCAACCGATAAGCGTACCCACGATCCCCATCAAAATGGTTGCAATGCTCCCACCGGGGTCTCGCCCGGGCATGACGGCTTTCGCTGCCAATCCAACGACCGTACCAAACCCGATCCACATCAAAGCTTGGTTTGCGTAATCTTGCAGTGCAATAACGTCCATGCGCGGAATCCTTGACCCAGATTTAGACGAGGGTTTTTATCAAAGTTCGTCAAAGCAACCCAGAGCAATTGTTTAAAGTCGCTCGGGCCGGTGCAAACGCCGCAATCAATTTTCTTGAGAGCGGAAAACAGCTCCGCCAGTGGCTGCCGCCAATTTGCGTCCGCCGCGCCGGATTCCGAGAAAATGGCGGTCAAACCCTAACGAACCGAGGTTTTGCCTCCAACTTTTGGGCTTTCGCTGTCATAAAAGTGATATCGCAAGCGCTGCTACTCGGACTTCGCACCGCTCAAGACCGCTTCGGATTGCATCTGGCTGATGATTAGCGCGTCGCGTGCCAATTCACCACCGAGAATCTCCGAGTCGCGATTGCCCAAGATACACGCTTTCACTTCTTCTATCTCCGCCACGAAGCCGGCGATATCATCTGTGGCAATCAAAGCCGGCCGAATCACGTCCCCGTTTTCAGTCAAGATTTTCAGCGGCATCGATTCGGACTTGTCGGCAAACGCCGCGAATTCGAATTGAATCGTGGCCCGTTCGAAATGCAGCTCGAATGCATGATTAAACGGCCGCCCCTGTTGATCAATCACCCCCGAAACGCAACTTACCACGATCGTCGGGTCGTCAAACTCCAACAAGCTGTTGCAGTAGGAGACGACGCCACCGCGCACACGACCCCGACTCAATGCTCGTCGCGGCATCCCAAATAAAAGTCGGATAAAGTGTGCATCGTGAATGTGCAAGTCGATGAGCGGGCCACCAATGCGAGCCGGATTGTAAAAATCCTTGAGCCATTTCGGGTCGGAAATCACACGCTTGAAAGTCCCGCCCAACAAGCGACCGTATTCGCCCGATCGAACGGCTTGCCGAGCGACTGAATATTCAGGAAAGAAGGGCAGCACGTGCCCAACATACAACCGACGATTCACTTGCCGCGCGCGATCTACCATTTTTTCACAGTCAGCCACTGTCAGCGCCATCGGCTTTTCGCAAAAGACGTGCTTGCCAGCGTCGAGCGATACGAGCACCGCTTCGCTGTGCAAGCTCGGCGGCAAACAAATATCGACGAGATCGACGTCGCCTTCGCTCAGCATTCGGTCGAGCGAATCAAAAACGCGAATTTTTGACAGGTCCACCATTTCACCAGGCGGCCCGAAATTTCCCCGAATCGATCGCCAATCACCGCTGCGGCGGACTGCATCTTGTTCGCATATTGCAACGACTTCGATTCCAGCAAGCCGCTTGTAAACCAGCCAATGGACCCAGCCCATGAACCCCAATCCGACAATCCCAACGCGCAGCATGTCAATTGCCCTTTTGTAGTGAATGGCAAACGCGTTGCCACATTTCTATCGCGGCGAAAGTGAATATCCAAAAGATTCCACAGTCAGATCCAGCTTAAAGTCCGCTCACCCCGTTGTCAGCCCTGCCTCCGATATTGACACTCTTGCGTGTTTGGGGAATCGCCGCCGTACTCTATAATCGAACGACCATCGGCGACGTCGTACACCAAAGGGAATTCCAAATGCCTGTTGAAATGCGCCTCTCGCGAATCATCATCAGCAACATCAACGAGAACCAAGTCGTTTTCTTGAAAGAAGTCGATGGTGAGCGGCAGTTTCCGATTCTCATCGGATTGTTCGAGGCGACTTCCATCGACAAGCGAGTGAAAAAAGAGCGGCGGCCTCGGCCTTTGACTCACGACCTGATCGTCAACGTCGCTGAAAAACTCGGTGCGGAATTGGATAGCGTTGTCATCAGCGCCCTCAAGGAGCACACGTACTTCGCGTCGCTTCGGCTGCGCCAAAACGGCGAACTAATCGAAGTCGATGCTCGACCGTCGGATGCGATTGCCGTCGCGGTCACTTGCAATCCGCCGCTCCCCATTTACGTGGCCGAAGAAGTACTCGAAGAAACAAATGCGGCTGAGTGAGTTGAGAGTTTAAAGTTGAGAGTTGAGGAAAAGGAGAGGACTTGCCGCTGGCTGCGCGAGTCCCAGTTTAACCGACCGGCTTCCGGTCGCTGGGATCTCACTGCACGGCAAAATTGTTCCGTGCGTCAACAGCGGCCCTGCTAAACGAAAAAAGGCACCTCAAAAGGTACCTTGTTGCCATGGCTGATCGTAACAGGCGAATCGAAAACTATTCGCGTGGGCGAACTGCGCCGGTTAATCCACTGTAGTCCTTGCGATCGTCCATATGCCACAAAGGCAATCCCAACTCAACACGGCGGCGCAACATTTCAATCTTTGAATCTGAACCCGCTGGGGCATCGGTTGGCTCAAAGTCGGAACGAGGTTCGGGAATAAAATCCTCGTCATGGCCATATTTGAGAATGGCCTCGAAAACATTGAAGACTTTCTTCTTGTTGATCATGTTAAAAAACCCTTTGACTGGAATTATTTCGTGTGATGTTTTGGGGCGGCGGAAGTCCGAGAATACGAACGCAACACGTTCGCAATGTCGTAGGTATTATCCAGACGCCGAAACGAATGTCAAACTTTTTCCAGGTTTTTTTGGGGCAAATTAAAAACTAAGGCGACGGCGATCCACCGCGCCTACTCAGGTTTCCATAACTCTTGTTTTACCGCGATAATTGGCCACGTCAAACTAGATAAACTTTCCTGAAGCTCCAACGTTAATGGGAAATAGTACGCCGTAAGCCGAGCGAAATGGCGACCACCCCCTTGGAACAGCGGAGCCAAATTATTGGAAATTTCCGCCGCAAATTTCCCGGAGTTCGCGGCTACCATTGGACTTTGCTTGCGGGCCAATCCATCCGGATCATGGTTTTGGCCGCGAATCGTCGGTAGCATAGTGGACGATCGACGACGCTTCTGCTGAAAGTGCAAATCCAACGAACCACCGGAGATGAATAATGAACCTCACTCGACGAGACATGCTAATCACATCGGGCGCTGCGTTAGCCACATCGGCCCTAAGCCAAGCACAAGCTATCGCTGCTCCAGAAACGCTCGACCATATTGCTTCCCAAGAGGGGGCCGCTGAGCCGCCGTTTATTCCGAACCCGATTGCCGTCTCGACCTATTCCTTTTGGCGTTTCAATGACGACTCCAAACTCGACATGGTGAAGTGCATCGACTTAGCCGCGCGCTACGGTTTTGACGCCGTCGAATTGCTCCGAGTGCAAATGGAAGATCAAGTCGACGATGCTTATTTGCAAAAGCTCAAACGACAAGCCTTTGTGAACGGTATGAGCTTGTGCGGAATGTCGACCCATCAAGATTTCGTTACGCCCGATGCGGCGGACCGCGAGGCCAACGTGAAACTGACGGCGGACTTGATCGAGATGTCGTACAAATTGGGCATCCCAACGATTCGTGTCAACACCGGACGATGGAACACAAGCAAAGACTTCGACGACCTCATGGCCCACAAAGGAATTGAGCCAGTGATGGAAGGTCATAACGATGACGAAGGATTCAAATGGGTGATCGATAGTTTCGAAAAGTTAATTCCAGTCGCGGAAAAGTGCGGTGTTGTCATGGGGCTGGAAAATCATTGGGGATTGGGACGCACCGCCGAAGGGGTCTTGCGAGTTGTCGACGCGATCAAGTCTCCGTGGCTGCAAGTGACGTTGGATACCGGCAACTTTCTTGAGCGCCGCTACGAACAACTCGAAATGCTCGCGCCGAAAACCGTTTTCGTGCAAGCCAAAACGTATTTTGGTGGCGGAAAATGGTATACGCTTGAGACTGATTGGGGCCGTATCGCCAAATTGCTTCAGTCCGTGAACTACCGCGGATTTATCTCGCTTGAATTCGAAGGCAAAGACGATTACAACACCGCCATTCCAAAAAGCTTGGAAGTGTTGCGTGAAGCCTTCGGCAAAAAACACTTGTAAGCGACTTTGAATCTGAAACGGACGGCGCGATGCGACAAATCTATTTGGACTACAACGCTACGACCCCAATCGCTCCAAGCGTTGTCGAAGCCATGACGCCGTTTTTGACTGAGCATTTCGGCAACGCTTCCAGCAGCTACGCTCGCGGTCGCGCGGCCTCGGAAGCCATCGAAGATGCCCGCATGCGGCTAGCCTCGTTGTTGGGTGCAAATCAAGAAGAGATCGTGTTCACCAGCGGCGGAAGCGAAAGCAACAACCTCGCCATCAAAGGCGCAATGCTCGCCAGCGGGAACGATCGCGGGGGACACATCGTTATTTCTGGCTTCGAACATCCTTCGGTCGTTCAACCAACGCGTTTTCTGGAACGACTTGGGTTCGACGTTTCGCTGGCCGAACCAGACCGATTCGGAATCGTACAGCCCGAGGCCGTCGAACGAGTCCTAACCGACGAGACGCGAATGGTCAGCATCATGCATGCCAACAACGAAATCGGCACGATACAACCGTTGCGACAAATTGCGGAAGTCTGCCGCGCCAACGATGTGCTACTGCACACGGATGCCTCACAGTCCGTCGGCAAAATTCGGACCATGATCGATGAACTCAACGTCGATTTGTTGAGCGTCGCCGGACACAAATTCTACGCGCCGAAAGGAGTCGGAGCGTTGTTTGTGCGCGAAGGTTTGGAGCTTGAACCAGTGATTCACGGAGCTGGTCAGGAATTCGGTTTACGCGCTGGCACCGAGAACACGGCAGCAATCGTGGCTCTTGGAAAAGCCTGTTCAATCGCCTTTCAATGCATGGACGAAGCGGCCGATCGAATGTCGTCTCTGCGTGATACGTTGGCCACTCAGATCTGTTCATCGGTGCCCCATGCCCACGTTAACGGCTTGCAAGCACCACGCTTACCGAATACTTTGTCGATCACTTTGCCGCGCATTTCAGGAAATGAATTGCTGAACCGAATTCCAGAACTGTCTGCGTCCACGGGATCGGCCTGCCATAGCGGTACGGACGATGTTTCGCCAACGCTGCACGCGATTGGTATGACGGCCGAACAAGCCCGCGGAACCATTCGCCTTAGCGTCGGTTGGTACACGTCCGGTGAAGAAATTGAACGAGCCGCCGAGCTAATCATCGGTGCTTGGGAATCAATGCAATAGTGCTTGATTTTTAGGCTGCCAT
>JANMEB010000017.1:0-1191 GCA_031376585.1 Planctomycetota bacterium
GTTCGCCATAGCTGGGTTGGCCGCGTCGATATCCTGTGGCCAGGAAAGGGAAATCCCCGATGCGTTAAAGCCTTGGACGAATTGGGTTATGTGGGACGACAAGCATTTGAATTGTCCGACACCATACAACAATGGGAATGGACATTTGTGCTTCTGGCCCGCACAGATGACAGTGAACGCGGAACAGCAAACCGGCCATTGGGAAATTTCCGTCCAAGTGTTTGCAGAGAGTTGGGTGCCGCTACCCGGGGGCGGCGAACTGTGGCCGCAGTCCGTGAAGGCTAATGGCGATTCGATTCCGGTCGTCGAGCGGTTGGGAGTTCCCTGTGTGCAATTGTCGCCTGGTGTTCATCGACTTGCGGGACAATTTCAATGGCCGGAAATGCCGCAAAAAATAGCGATCCCCAAAGAGATCGGCATTTTGACTTTGACGATCGATGGTGCCGCTGTTCCAATCCCGAATTGGGATGCCGAAGGAAGCGTCTGGCTCAAACGACTTCGCACCGCAGAGGCCGACAAGGATTTGGTGGCCGTTCAAGTCTATCGCGTGATCGAGGATGGAATCCCGCTTTGGTTGCGCACGGAAATTGAACTGACGGTCTCCGGCAAGAGTCGCGAGGAGGAGTTGGGATGGATCGTTCCTCAAGGTTGGATGGTCTCGACGGTTGATAGTCCGATCCCAGTCGCCATCGATGATCAAGGTCGGCTCAAGGCCCAAGTCCGCGCCGGCAAATGGACTGTTGCGATCGATTCGTTTCGCACTTCGGATGCGAAGGAATTTCAATTCGCGACGGACGCTGTTCCGGTTTCGAAATCCGAATTGATCGGGTTCAAATCGAATCCTGCGCTGCGGGTTGCGGAGATCGACGGCCTGCAAATGGTGGATGTTTCCCAAACGACTTTTCCCGAAAAATGGCGTGATTTTCCGGTATTTCAGTGGGACACGAGTGCGACGTTTCGGTTGGTCGAAAAAATGCGCGGCATGGGTTTGCAGCGACTTGAGGGTTTGCATCTGACGCGCCACCTTTGGTTGGACGAGGACGGAAGCGGCATTATTTATCAAGATGGATTCAGCGGCCGAATGCAGCAAATCTGGAGACTGGATGTTGACTCAACACAAGAACTTGGCGCAGTTCGCATCGATGGCGAACCTCAATTGATCACAGCCAATCCGCAAACCCAAGCGCATGG
>JANMEB010000022.1:0-3018 GCA_031376585.1 Planctomycetota bacterium
CCTTGGAGAGCCGCATCTTGTCTTCGACACGATACGAAAGCGGCACGCGCGGCGTTTCGACGAAGTCGACGTCCCACGGTTTCAGCTTCTCATAGTCCAGGTGCAGCCTGGCGAGCTTCTCGCCCGCCTTGGCAAACGCACGGAAGTCGGGCGCGAAGGGAATTCGCGGCAGCTCGCGCTTGAGGTTGTCGGCGAACTTCTCCCGATAGCCGCCGTGATGCAGCAGGCCGTAGACGTAATGGAAGATGGCCCACTTGTCGATCTTCTTGTTTTTATAGTGGTCACGGAACTGCTTCAATGCCCAATCGGTGATATTCTCGCGACGGTTGGTGCCGTCTTCGTCGTAGATGTAAAAGGGAAAGCACGTTCCAGCGCGCCCGCCAGGGGCTTCGTTCATGATCCGGTTCGAAGCTTGCACGACGAAGGATATCTGCGAGTGCGATGTGCAACAGATGACGACATTTTCCTTTTCCGTATCCGCGTTAGGGAACGCCCGCCGCATTACTCCGAGTCGATCATTCAGGATCGGATCAAAGTACAGGTTGAGCTTTGTGAAGGGTCGCCATATCGACTCCCGGACGCTGGTGCCGTCGAAGGCGACGTAAGAGCCTCGTTTAAGATGCAGCTTGAGCGTGCTGCTCCACCGGACTTTCGACGGATCAAGGGCCTGTAAGAAATCTTGTGTCAGCTAGCGAAAGTTAGTATTTTTAGACACGCAATTCTTATAGGAGAATGAAAGCATGGATGCGTCTTTGAAGAGCCAAGCAGAGCAGTTGGCTGGTGAAATTGCCAGCCAGGCCAAGTCGGTCGCAGACCTCAATTCGCTGA
The DNA here is from genome assembly GCA_031376585.1 of Planctomycetota bacterium. Lineage (GTDB taxonomy): Bacteria > Planctomycetota > Planctomycetia > Pirellulales > Pirellulaceae > JANMEB01. The sequence goes on from JANMEB010000022.1 coordinate 829, forward strand.
TGCGTTTGATGATGAAATCGGCGATGGAGCGAATGCTTGATACGGAAATGAACGTTCATTTGGGTCGTGGAACCCAAGTCTCGGCTGTGCAGGAAGGTGACGCTTCTGGTCGGTCCGCCGTGGGCGGGCTGGTCAGTCAATCGAAGTCCGAAGCACCCAGGAAGCGTTCCCCCAATCGTCGCAACGGACGCTCAGGCAAAAAAGTTCACTGCGAATTGGGTGAGATTCCGCTGGAAACGCCTCGCGATCGCGACGGCACTTTTGAGCCGCAGCTGATTGGCAAGCACCAGCGTCGGCTGGAAGGCTTCGACGACAAGATCCTGGCTTTGTACGCCAAAGGCATGACCACGCGCGACATTCAAGACATTGTTCATGATCTCTATGGTGTGGAAATATCGCCAACACTGGTATCAGAAATCACCAGCGATCTGGATGCTGAAGTAACAACCTGGCGAACCGGTCCAGTGGATGCCGTTTGGCCGATCGTTTACTTCGACGGCATCGTGGTCCACGTTCGGGGAGCCAACAGCCGCGTCTCCAAACACACGATTTATGTGGCTTTGGGAGTGACTTTGCAGGGGCAAAAAGAACTGCTTGGTCTTTGGCTCTGTGAAACCGAGGGCGCGAAATTCTGGTTGTCTTGTTTGACGGACCTTCGAAACCGCGGCTTGACTGATATTTTTGTGGCTTGCATCGACGGCCTGTCTGGATTCGCCGAAGCGGTTCACGCGGCCTACCCGAGGTGCAAGGTTCAGCTGTGCATCGTCCATTTGGTTCGGGCAGCCCTGCGTTATGTCAGCAGCGAAGACAGCAAGGCCGTGGCCAAAGACCTGAAGAAAATCTATCAGTCCGCAACGGTTGCCGAGGCCGAACAGACTTTGGAACAATTCGCTCAAGCCTGGGACGACAAGTATCCGACGATTTCAAAGATGTGGAAGGCCAAGTGGATCGACATCATCACGTTATTTGATTTTCCACCGGCCATCCGCAAGGCGATTTACACCACCAACGCGATCGAGTCGGTCAACAGCGTGATTCGTAAGTTCACCCGCAACCGCAAGATTTATCCCAGCGAAGAATCGGCATTGAAGCTGATTTACATGGCGATCCACGAGGCGTCGCGAAAATGGACGATGCCGATCCACCACTGGAAACAGGCCCTCAACCATTTCGCCATCATGTTCGAGGAACGAATGCCAGAACTCACCGGGCAATAGCAAATTCAAGCTACTGACACAAAAATGTTTACAGGCCCGCTATGGTCATCGAAATAGAGAAAAAAACACCGCTACAGTTTTCGATTGCTGCGAGTCTCCTCATCATCGCGGCTATCGCTGGCGTGGTGGGACTTGGCAAACTTTGGGAGGAATGCGGAGGTCTCTACCTCGCTATTCCTGCTGCGATCATCCCTTTTTCAATTGTCGTGGAGTTCGCCCTCCGAAGAAAGCCGCAGCAAACTCGAACGAAACTTTCGAACATCAATGTTGCCGCTCGCGTGAACGTAATAGTTGTTGCTTCCGCGTTGCCTGCCGTTGCCGGATGGATCGGGCTGGCTAACCAAGGTTCGTGGTGGTCGCCGTGTCCGCACCTCATGTTCATCGCGTACGCCTACCTCGAACCTTGGTTGGTCGACCGGCCATACTTGCCGTACGTCGTTCCGAGCGTGGCGTTCCTGTTGATGACGATTCCTTCGGCGTTCTCCTCTAAACGAGAGTTGCCGGTCCGATCGATCACGGTCCTGACAGTTGCGTCGTTAACATCGATCTATTGGTTCTGTTCGTCAATCACCGATGCATTAGACTACCAATCCATACCGTACATAATTGAAACGATTGCCGTGAATTTCACATGTGGCGTCGCACTTTGGCTCATGTGTGTAATTCGACGGCGAAGGTTTAACTTCGGATTGGTAGTCGCATGGAACGTCGCGATGTTTATTTGGCTTTTTGGGGTGGCCTATCCATGGCTCGGCGAATACATCTAGTGACGCGGCTTAACACGGCGACTCACCGAAGCCGCGACCTGCTTGTCCTTAAATTCCTTGCCCGCGACTCGGTTGGCGGGGGTTCCATCTTAAGAGTCCTGCTGAGCGGTTGCGACTAAACGAAATGAAAATCGTCCCATTTTCGCCTCGCGCAAAGGCAATTTTAATGAGCGCCCTTGATGAGGCTGCGCAATTCCGCAGTGATC
>JANMEB010000035.1:0-5686 GCA_031376585.1 Planctomycetota bacterium
GCTTGGACTGCTGGCAACAGCAGGCCGATCAAAATGCCGATGATCGCGATGACCACCAACAATTCGATGAGGGTAAAACCCTTTCTAGAAATACGAATCATGTCAACCCTTTCTGAAAGAAGAAACAATAAAAACCTGCACCGGCATTATTTCGAAAGAATGAGGCCACCGGTTGCAGACGAAACGCTGAACTGAACGCGATAATCGAAAAAAGAAAAAGCCTTTTAATAGCTAACGTTTATATTAACACGGTTGTCCAGCTCAAAGCAAGGACTGGACACGAAAAAATTCAAAGAAAAAGGAAGTTTTTCTGAGAATCACCGAAACCAGCCAGGATACGCACTTTTAGGCTTGATTTCCATTGTCGTGTCCGACGGCACCTAGCAGCCCGTTGAAAATCCCGACCCGAAGCGTGAGCGAGGTAATTAGCGGTATAGTTTCGCGAGTTCGGGTTGGGATAAATGCGTTTTTCAACATGAGCTTGCCCCCGTTTTAGTACCAACCGGAATGTTAGTCGAACAAGGTTTTCAGCAGGGGCGAGCCCCTGCTGAGAAAATCGCGAACTCCGCCGGCGTCCGATCCCCAAGTGAACTGTGAGGCCGTTGCCGATTGTAATCTTTCCTCCAAGCTGCAATCGTCTGCTTCGCCTCGGCCAATGTCAAGAACCAATGCTGGTTCAAACATTCTTCCCGAAGCCGTCCATTGAACGACTCGTTCAGTCGGCAGTCGGCGGCTCAGTTTCCAGACTTCGCCACGTTGTTGGCTGCCTTCACTTGATGCAGCGCGGCCTCTAGACCTACGTAGAACGCGCTCTAGTTCAGTTTGGGATGATATTATTTTTCGAGTTCCCATAACCGAGGTTTCTGACGCTACGGCCCAAGCTAGGACAAAGAAATTTGGAAACAAAAAAGCGCCGGTTCCAAGTTGGAACCGGCGCTCAATTTTTAAAATCAACAAAGTTGCAAATTACGACTAGAAGCCGGTTTCGGTAGCACCGTCACGCAAGCCACCGTTGCCGTAATACAACTGCCAGCTAATTCCGCGAGGAACGGTAAAGGTTGAACCGTCGCCATAAGCAAAATTAACGCCTGCTGCGTGAGCAGCGCCGAAACCTTCTGGGTCAGACAAGCGGCCATCGCCCAAAAGCTTCAAGTATTGGCCAGGTCGATCTGGATCTGGATCTTTGAAATCCGGATGCTGCATGGTACCCCATGGGAAGTTGTAGGAAGCAAGAATGCTTACGCCACCCCAGCACCACGAGCGAGCAGCCCAACGAACGCCAGGCTGAATTACGCTGCCGCCAAGACCCCAAATGTTACCAACGTCACCCATGTTTTCGCCGTACATGAACGTCTTCGAAGTACCGTCCAAATTCGTAACTTGTTCAAGACTCACAAGTCCACGCCCGGTCATCATGCCGCCCCATTTAGCCAAGGCGCTTGGAACGTTAATGCACGATGTCGTACCGTTAACGGCGAGATAATTGGTCTTTTTCCAAAGGAACGAACCACCGAAAATAACATGCAAATTGTCATCCAACGCCGTGCCGTAAAGGCTGGTGCTGTTGTAGAACGGAGCGGAAATACCAACCGAGTAGACGCCGCCGCCTGCATTGATGGTGTCCGAAGGGCATGTAAAGCCTGGAATGATATCGAGTGCAACGCCTCGAGCTGGAACAGTAACCGTATCGATCAAGTTCTGGATTTGCGTTCCAACCGGGTAGTTCAATCCGGCGCCGGGGCCGTAACGGAACTGGGTGTTGAAAATTCGCAACGGAACCGGCGTCGTCGCATCGGTGATCGCCCATAGATCTTTTTTGAGATCAACAAGTCGACCGTCAACCGAGGTGTACTGATTCGACAATTCGATGAACGGCATGACCAAAAATAGCGAACTCAAGTTTTGGCAAACGTCGCGAGTCCAAATGTAAGGAGCCGCAGCAACCAAAGGGATTACTAATCCAGCCGGAGGCTGTTCCAGGTTCAACGTGCCTGGAGGTAGACGCTGAAAAGCGTCATGGAAGTCGTGCGCAGCAAGTGCGATTTGCCGCATGTTATTCTTGCACTTAGTGCGATTTGCGGCTTCGCGAACCGCTTGGACTGCTGGCAACAGCAGGCCGATCAAAATGCCGATGATCGCGATGACCACCAACAATTCGATGAGGGTAAAACCCTTTCTAGAAATACGAATCATGTCAACCCTTTCTGAAAGTAGAAACAATAAAAACCTGCACCGGAATTATTTCGTAAGAACGAGGCCACCGGTTGCAGACGAAACGCTGAACTGAACGCGATAATCGAAAAAAGAAAACGCGATAATCGAAAAAAGAAAAAGCCTTTTAATAGCTAACGTGCATATTAACACGGTTGTCCAGGCCAAAGCAAGGACTGGACTCGAAAAAAATTCAAAGAAACAAGGAAGTTTTTCTGGAAATCACGGAAACCAGCCAGGATACCCACTTTTAGGCTTGATTTCCATTGGCGTGTCCGACGGCACCTAGGACTTACGCCAAAGGCGGCGACATGGTTCGATATGGATCGAAGTAGCCATGGCGATTATTCGGTTTGAATGAGAATGAGCTAGTGATTGCCGGCATTAAGTCTTGGATTTCCAAATGCCTTTGTTGAACCGCGAACCTAGCGTTTATCCCGATTCGATGTTTTCCGACGGCGGAATCGGCTCGTTTCACCAAGCCAATTGGTGGTGCCTCAGCACGTTGGCTCGATCCGAAAAGGTCGTCTCGCGCTTATTATACGCTCAGAAAATGCCGTTTTATTGCCCGATCATTCTGAAGCGATTTCGCTCTCCCAACGGCCGCTTCCGCGAATCGTACGTCCCGCTCTTCCCTGGCTACATTTTCGTCGCCGGAGACGAAGCCAGCCGATTGGCCGCTTTGAAAACCAACAAAATCTCGCGCGGGCAACTGGTCGTCGATCGCGCGCAACTCATCGCGGATTTACTCCATATTCACCAAGCCATCGAGGCTGGAGTACCATTGACTCCCGAGGCCAAGATCGCGGCAGGCGATCGAGTGCGCGTTCGCTCGGGACCATTTGCCGCTGTCGAAGGCTACGTTTTGCGGCGTGAAGGCAAGACGAGGCTTCTGTTGGCTGTCAAGTTTATTACGCAAGGCGTCTCGATGGAAATCGACGAAGCACTTTTGGAAAGAATCTGAATTATCACGAGTGAAGTTTGTACGGATGATTAACGCCAAAATAGCGCTTTTGCAAAAAAAGATTTTCGTGGCAGGCGAGCGCGGGATGGTTGGTTCTGCCGTAGTCCGAGCGCTCCGTCGTCACGGCGCTCACAACTTGCTCATGGCTGCGCGCGAGGAATTGGACCTTTGCAATCAATCGCAAGTCGAGCGGTTCTTCGACAGCCAACGTCCTGATGTCGTGATCTTCGCTGCGGGAAAAGTCGGTGGAATTCACGCGAATCGGTCGTTTCCCGCAGATTTCTTGCGCGATAACGTGGCGATGGCCGTCCATTCAATCGACGCAGCTCATCGATTCGGTGTCGAACGATTTTTGTATTTGGGTAGCACTTGCATTTATCCTCGCGATTCCCAACAACCCATTGGTGAATCGTCTTTGTTGACCGGTCCATTGGAAGCAACGAACGAGGCCTACGCGCTTGCCAAGATCGCCGGACTAAAAATGTGCCAGTTTTATCGTCAGCAGTTCGGCGTCAACTTCCATTCGGCGATGCCCACCAACTTGTACGGGCCCGGCGATAACTATCATGCGGAACATTCGCACGTGTTGCCTGCGTTATTGCACCGGTTCCACGCCGCAAAACTAGAGGCTGCCACCCAAGTCGAAATTTGGGGTTCGGGAACGCCGCGCCGCGAATTTTTACACGTGGATGATTTGGCGGACGCTATTTGGAATTTACTGGCCTTGGATGCCCCTCCGGATTGGGTCAATGTTGGCACAGGTGAAGATATTTCCATTCGGGAACTCGCCGAACTGATCGCGGAGGTCGTCGGCTTCCAAGGAGAAATCGTTCACGATTTGACGAAACCAGATGGCACTCCCGTCAAGCGAACGGACACGTCATTGATGACGTCACTTGGGTGGACCGCGAAAATTCCACTTCGGGACGGAGTACGCGAGACCTATCGGTCATATATTTCCGAATGCGATGCAGCTACAATTCGGCGGTAAAGCCCGTCGCTTTTTGGTTAACCGGACCGCCTCGGGCCGTGCGCTGTGTTTTGAAGTGGCGCTAGCGTCGTTTCCTGCGGATTTGTAACCCGAAGCGTCAGCGAGGAAAGCCAGGTTCGCCCGAATCCCTCGCTAACGCGTCGGGTTACGAAAGAATGCGCAACTTCAAAGGCGGCGCGTTCGGAACGCCCGGAAGCCGGGCGGTTAAACAAAAACATCACGAAAATTCAGGAATTTGCCTCGCATGAACCGCCGCGCTTTGATCACTGGGATTACGGGTCAAGATGGCTCGTATTTGGCCGAGCTATTGCTGAGCAAAAACTATGAAGTCCATGGCTTGGTCCGCCGTTCGAGCACGTTCAATACCTCGCGAATCGATCACATCTACCAAGACCCACACGCGGGCAGCACGCGGTTGAAACTGCACTTTGGCGACCTCACCGATGCTCAAAACCTCACGAATCTCGTGTTGGATATCGAGCCCGATGAGATCTACAACTTGGGCGCTCAAAGCCACGTGCGTGTATCGTTTGATCAGCCGGTTTACACTCTGCAGGCTACCGGGGCCGGCTCGCTCAACGTTCTCGAAGCCGCGCGGCAACTGAACAAGCGTCACGAAGTCCGCGTCTATCAAGCGTCTTCATCCGAGATGTTTGGCGACGTGGTCGAAATTCCACAGCGCGAGTCGACGCCTTTTCGCCCGCAAAGTCCCTATGCCTGCGCGAAAGTCTACGCTTTTTATCAGACCGTGAACTATCGCCAAGCCTACAACTTATTCGCGTCAAACGGAATTCTTTTTAATCACGAATCTCCTCGACGCGGCGAAACTTTTGTTACCCGAAAAATCACCCGCGCTGCGACTCGAATCAAGATCGGGCTTCAGGAAAAACTGTTCCTGGGAAACTTGGATGCCAAACGTGACTGGGGCTATGCGCGAGACTATGTCGAGGCAATGTGGCTGATGCTCCAGCACGACCAGCCCGACGATTTCGTGGTCGCCACCGGGGAAAGTCTTTCGATTCGTGAATTTTTAGAGTATTGTTTTAGCCACGTTGATTTGGATTGGAATGAACACGTCGAAATCGATCCACGGTACTTTCGGCCTACCGAAGTCAACGTACTGCAAGGCGACAGCTCCAAAGCCCGTGAGGCATTGGGTTGGAAGCCGACTCTCAATTGCCGGCAGCTTGCCGAACTGATGATGGATCACGATCTAGAACTTGCCAAACGCGAAGCCAGACTGTTAGAAGTCCAGCGCGAACCGGCCTGAGCCGTTGGTATCTACACAAGTCGGACCCCACAACCTTACCCTCCCCTTGGGAGGGTCGAAATCCGCCGAAGGGGGATTACGGGGAGGGCTTTGATTCTTTGGCGACCGAACTTCAGGCCGCAAATCTGCTTGGTGCGCAGTCGACTCCACAGACGACCTTCGGATTTGGTCTGCTGAGCGCGGAGTTGTCGGGCTCTTTGTTTCCGTTGCTTTAAAGTCTTGCCTCAATGTCCCTCACTTCGCTCGACCC
>JANMEB010000102.1:0-34524 GCA_031376585.1 Planctomycetota bacterium
ACTTGGAAAAAAAATAACTGGAACGCGGCGTGGTCCGTGGCTGCGATTGGTTTCTTGTGCTTGATCGGCTCTTGTTGGGGCGACGACGAAGCAGCTCGCATTCTATTCGGCGGGAAAATCGTGACGATTGACCAAGAAACACCGAGCGCCGAGTGGATCGCCATTCGAGGCGACCGCATTCAGGCTCTTGGACAGGGTGACGACTACCAACAACACGTTGGGCCGAAAACTCAAGTTGTCGATCTCAAAGGCCGTCTGGTCATTCCAGGCTTTATCGAAAGCCACGCGCATTTCGTGGGGCTTGGGCAATCGCACATGATGCTCGACTTGACTAAAGCAAAAACTTGGGATGACATCGTTCGCGACGTTGCCTTGGCCGCCAAAGTAAAAAAACCGGGCGAATGGATCATCGGTCGTGGCTGGCATCAGGAAAAGTGGACGTCGCCCCCCGAAAATCACGTTGACGGTTACCCAACCCACGCGAGCTTAAGCGCGGTCTCGCCGAACAACCCCGTGTTGCTCACCCATGCCAGCGGCCACATGAGTTTTGCGAATGCTTACGCGATGCAATTGAGTAGCATCACGGCTCAGACCAAAAATCCCAACGGCGGCGAAGTGCTGCACGATAACCAAGGCGAGCCGAGCGGCGTACTACGTGAGACCGCGCAGGGATTGTTGAGTCGCGCGATTGCGGCTGACGAAAGTCGCTTGACGCCCGAACAAAAATGGAGCGACTTCAAAAAGGCTGTTCAATTGGCGACCGACGATTGTTTGAAGCACGGCATCACGAGCCTTCACGATGCCGGCTCGGAATTATCGACTATCGATGGCCTTAAGCGGCTAGCGGACGAGCGGCAACTTCGCTTGCGGCTGTACGTCATGATACGCGATTCGAATTTGTTGCTCGCCCAAAATCTCAAATCGCGGCGCCTGATCGGTCACGCCAACAATTTTCTGACGGTTCGCTCGATTAAACGGTCGATCGACGGAGCCCTCGGTGCGCACGGTGCTTGGTTGCTCAGCCCTTATGAAGATATGCCCACCAGCGTCGGACTTAACACCTCGTCCATCGAATCAGTCGAAGAAACGGCTCGGCTCGCGGCCGAAAACGATTTTCAGCTTTGCGTTCACGCGATCGGCGACAAAGCCAATCAAGCAGTGCTCGATATCTATGAAAAACAATTTGCAAAAACGCCTAGCACCGAGGCTCGTCGCTGGCGGATCGAGCACGCGCAGCATTTAGACCCAACTGATATTCCGCGATTCGGAAAACTCGGCGTGATCGCTGCGATGCAAGGTATTCACTGTACGTCGGACGCAGTTTTCGTGACGCAGCGATTGGGAATGCGTCGAGCCCAAAGCGGCGCGTATGTTTGGAAAAGCCTTCTCGATTCCGGTGCGGTCGTGTGCAACGGAACTGATGCACCAGTCGAACCAATCGATCCGATATCGTGCTTTTATGCGACCGTGACGCGGCGCTTGCCGGACGGCGTTACATTTTTTCCAGAGCAATGCATGACGCGCGAGCAATCGCTTCGATCGTACACTTTGGATGGCGCGTATGCAGCGTTCGAAGAAGATCTCAAAGGCTCGTTGACACCGGGAAAATTAGCCGACTTGGTGGTGCTTTCAAAAGATATTATGACTTGTCCTGACGATGAAATCCGGCAAGCCGAAGTGGTCGCGACCATCGTCGGCGGAGAAATTCAGTACCAGAACGAATCGCTATGGAAACCCTAAACGAGCGATCGTTCGCACTTTGCCAACAAGCAATCCGGTCCGCGAATAAACTTGGCATCGCGGCCGACGAGTCGAACCCACGGCAAACCGTTTTGGATTTTGGGGTCTTCGCTTTGGGAAGCCCTGATGCCGGAATAGTCCTTGCCAATATCTGCTGGGCCGATTTGGGAAAAGTCCAATCCGCAACGCTCGAACATGCAGGACATTCAATTCCGGCAATTAGCGTTAGCACGTCGGAACCGTTACGGGCTTGTATGGCGAGCCAATACGCCGGCTGGCAAGTCTCTGTCAACAATTTGTTTGCTATGTGTTCCGGGCCAATTCGCGCCGCCTACGGTCGAGAAACGTTTTTCGAACGTTACGGCTTAAATGAAGCGTGCGACACCGTCGTTGGAGTATTGGAATCGTCGCGCCTACCGACGGACGAGGTCTTCGATTGGCTGCGTTCGCGATTGCCCACGTCGGTTCGCAAAATCGTTTTGTGCGTCGCCCCAACGAACAGCGTCGCGGGGCGGACACAAATTGTTGCCCGATCGATCGAGACAGCTTGCCATAAACTGTTTGAATTGGGATTTGACCTGCGAACGCTGAAATCAGGCGAAGGAATCGCGCCGCTTCCACCGAACACTCGCGACGATTTTCATGCGATGGGCAGCACTAATGATGCGATTTTATTTGCATCTCAGGTTAAATTGTTGATCGATGCGGATGATGCGACGATCGACCACATCGGCCCGCAAATTCCTAGTTGCAGTTCGGCACAATTCGGCCGCCCGTTTGCGGAACTTTTCGCCGAAGCGGGTGGCGACTTTTATCGAATGGACCCTGCCCTTTTCGCCCCCGCCGAAATTACACTGCAAAGCACTCGTTCCGGCGAGAGTAAGACTTTTGGCCGCTCCCGAATGGATTTGTATCTTGCGTCGTTAACGTAGCAGGCTCATTCCATATGCCGTGGCCAAGATCAGACGGTACAAAAAATAGCAAGCACATTCCGTCTGTCTGCTACTCTTGGCCACGGTCCGCCGCGGCGGACCTGCTACTTTTGCGATGGTTCGCTGACTGCGGATTCGGCACTTTGTAAAGCAAACAATACAACGTTTACGGCGATTTTCGAGGCGTCGTCTTTTGCGTAGCCCGTGCATTGGGAGGCTGCCGCGTTTTCCATGGCGCAGCTTAAATCATAAGGCGAGAACATGAGGACTGGGCGTCCATTTTCTAGCTGAAGCATTTCAAAGACCGGGTGAGTTTTGCGGTCGCGAGTTGTGGCCGTGCCGTCTGGATTGATATCGGGCGTGTGCAAAGTGACTTGCCGAAGGTCGTAGCCGTAGAATTGGTCTGTCCAACACGGATGATCGGCGCCCATCGGCTGCAAATCAGTCGCCGGATAAATCGTCTTGAATTCACGTCGAACCGAGTCCGCAAAGTTTTTCGATGCACAGATGCAATCGACGAACAGGAATCCGCCGCCATCCAAATACTTCTTCAAATCCGCGCGCTGGGCATCGTTGAATTGGAACGACATCCGTCCGTGCATGAATAAAAGTGGATATTTCTGCAGCTCGGCCAACTCGGGACGCACCATGATTTTTTGCTTGTCGACCGGCATTTGCATGTCGAATTCGAACCGAGTCAACATATTGCGCCAAGCATTGGGTGCGTCATCCGCACCGCCACCGTGATCCAGCTTTGGAACGTGGATGAGCCGTGACGTTGGCCCGCCTTTTTTGTCAGCTAGTACGTGAGGTGTATCGAGTTTCTCGTTAAGTTGCCGTCCAGTCGCGTACGCCAAGACGTTGATCCCCAACTGGGTTACGTAATCAATTTCTCGTTTCGCGTTTTCAGGATATTTCGACATCCAATTCGGTTGGTTCAGTTCCCATAACCCAGCCAAGTTGCGTGGACAATACACCAAACTTGTGCGACAACTGGCTTGAACACCGAGCAAAGGCCGATTGTTGTTGGGAAGTAATTTGAAATGCGAATTCCAGATCGGGTGCGATTCAGGAAGCTGCTCAAGCTGGTTACCTGGGAGTAGTTCAGCGACTAATTCACGAAACTTCCGGTCAAATTCCACGTTTTCGCCGCAGCCGTCCCCTTGGGCCGCTTCGGCAAAAATGAAACCACCGCTGTCCAAGTACGCTTTCAAGTTCTTTTTTTGCTCTGGGCTCAGATCGAGTCGATCCCGGCCGCTAATAAATAATACGGGTGCTTCGTGCAAATCGTCGACGGTTGCCTTGCGGCCATTGATCGTTTGCCAATTGAGCTTCATGTTCCATTGAAGTTCCGTTTGGCGAATCAAGTAATGCACGCCTTGCGGATGCATATCCCAATCTGCCACGGCGTCTGCGTGCTGATATTTGCCGACGACGATCGGGCGGCGGCCCTTGGACAAAAACAATAACGCGAATGATGTCGCAATGATCTCCGATTCTTCACCCAAGCCGCCGGCACCTTGCCATGCGCCGGAGGCGTCCTTTTGCGTCTTGATCAAGTGCGCGGCACCCAAGCGATACCAATCGTATTCGCCAAAAAAACGTCGTCCGGAAATCCGTCCAGCCCGCTCCAAGCCGTACAGATAATAGAACTTGGTCATTACGTCTTGCTCGGGATTCCTTTGCACCGAAAAATGCTTCGCCAACCAGTCAATGGCTTTCGAGACTTTGTCAATTTTCCGGGCACCGCGGCAAAGGACGATATTCCCTTCTGGGGAAACCGCATCACGCGGATCGATCAAGTTTTCTTCGATGATAATCAGCGAGGAAATTCCCGCGCAAGTCATGCTGCCATACGGGTCTTGGCGAATATTGGGACGATAAAAAAAACCTCCGCTCTTCGCTTCGTACATATTTTCCCAATAGATTTTCGCTCGTTGCCAAACTTGATCTGTTACCGGCAAACCAATCTGACGAGCTTCATGCAGCGCAAGAATCGCGAATTGGCTGTTCGAGGCATCCGCGGCGGTTTCGACCAAATCGTTCCCATAACCCCATCCACCGGTTGATGGGCCGTCTTGGATTTGAATTTTCTCCAGCCACTTCTCGTCGCTCGCGATTTGCTGTCGATGCGATTTCGGATCGGCCAGACAAAGTACCATCACGCGCAGCGACGCCGTGTAGGTCGTAAGATGCTCCTCTGGAATGGCGGAAACGACTTGGATTGCTTTCGCTAATGACGGGCTCTTTGCATCGACTCCGGCGTTGAGTAATGCCAGAGTACACAGTGCGGTGACGCCACCACGATGCTGCGGCGAGGAAATCGGAAAACTGCCATCTTCGTTTTGCTCGTCAAGCAAAAACTTCATACCGCGATTGATCGAGTCCCGCACTTCCTTCGCGTTGATCTTGTCGTCGGCACACGCCTGCGCCGCGAGAATGGTGAACAGCAGAATGAAAAGCCCAACGGGAATGTTCGACGGCGCAAACAATCGACATCCGTGATGCAAATCCGTCCTCATTGCGAACCTCCCAGCGACAAGCGACTTTAGCTAGCCTTGTCAACTCAATTATAACTCGTGCCAAACTTGCAACCAACCGCGTTGCTGGCTTCGAGCTAGAATTATAGAATCTTTGTCGATCGAGCAACGGTTTTCATGTCGAGGAAGCTAGTGTCCACTACACAACGAAGTTTAGGCGATGTTCTGCAAGAGTTCAGTCGCAACCAATTACTCATGCGGCAAGAGCTGCACAAGATCATCGTCGGACAAGACGAAGTCATCGAACAGGTCTTCGCCGCAATTTTCACTCGCGGGCATTGCCTGCTCGAAGGCGTCCCCGGCCTAGCCAAGACCTTGCTCGTCAGCACGATGGCCCAAATCCTGGACGTTGAATTCAAACGAATCCAATTTACGCCGGACCTCATGCCGTCGGATATCACTGGCACCAATGTCTTGGACGAGGACGAATCAGGCCGCCGCGAGTTTCGATTTGTCCAAGGCCCAGTCTTCACGAATATTCTACTAGCCGATGAAATCAATCGAACGCCGCCCAAAACCCAAGCTGCCTTGCTGCAAGCCATGCAGGAACGCGAAGTTTCCATCGGCCGCACAACTCACTCGCTCCCCAGCCCTTTCTTCACGATTGCAACGCAAAATCCGATCGAGCAGGAAGGAACCTATCCGCTTCCCGAGGCCCAGCTCGACCGATTCATGTTCAACGTCAAAGTTGGTTATCCGTCGCACGATGAAGAAGAACAAATCCTGATGATGAACACGCGGGCCGAACCACCAGAAATCCGAAAAATTCTTTCGGCAAAAGCGATCGTCAATTTGCAAAAACTAGTTCACAGCGTGGCAGTCAGCCCGTATATCATCAAATACGTCGCCCGCCTCGTTCGCTCGACTCGACCCAAAGACGTACTCGCTCCTGAATTCGTTCGCGAATGGGTCGACTGGGGAGCCGGTCCTCGCGCCGGCCAATTCTTGATCGCCGGCGGCAAAGCCATCGCCGCTATGGACGGTCGCTTTTCCGTTTCGATCGAAGACGTTCGCAAAATCGCCGTTCCAGTCCTGCGCCATCGCGTTAGCACCAATTTCCAATCCCAAGCCGAAGGGATGCAATCCGACGATATCGTCCTGCGCCTACTCAAGGAAATCCCCGAACCGGAAATCGCCAAATTCGAAAAAGGAAAATCGTAACTCGCGACAACCAAGCCCTGATCCAAGTTTATTCGGCGCGAAGACTCGAGGCCGCCGAAATTGTTTGATTGTCGGCGGTGGTACCGAAGTAAGGCCGCTTTAGAATGTCGGCACTTTGAATGCTGCCCGCAGGTGTCGATTGAGGGCGACCGAGAAAGTAGCCTTGGCCAAAGTCCGCTTGGTTGCGCCGCACCCAATTCCAATCGCTCGCGGTTTCCACGCCCTCGGCAATCGTTTTAATCTTCAGGTCGCGACACATTTGAAGAATGCTCGATACCATCGTGGAACGGAATTCGTTTTGGCTACATGACGTAATCAGTTCCTTCTCAAGTTTGACGAAATCCGGGCGAATTTTCTCCAATAAGTCCAGCGACCGGACTTGCGAGCCCCAATCGTCGAGAGCAACTTGGCTGTTTATCGCGCGGCATCCTTGGGCGAACTGGACCAAGTCGCGATCGTCCTCGACGCGATCCGTTTCTACGATCTCCCAAACGATTTGGCATGGGGACACGCCGGAGTTTGCCGCCAATCCGAGAACTTCACTCCACAGCCATCCGTCCTCGTAAAAAAATTGCGGGTTCACGTTCACGAAGAGGCGCTTGCTGCCAATGTGTTTGCAGGCTTCGCGCAAGCAATGTTTCAAAACGTGCGAATGCCACCGTCGCTTGAGGTTGTGGTCCGCCGCAGATTCAAAAAGTTGACCAACGGAAAATTCACCACCTTGATTGTCGAGAAGCCGCGTCAAACACTCGTGGCCATAGACGGCCGACTCGCCGACGGTCGAAACAATCGGTTGAAATTTGCTGACAATCGCCCTATCACTTGCAAGGGGATTTGAAATTAACTTTTCAGCGAAATCCATTTTCGATGCTATGTTGTCGAAATGAGAATTGAAGTGCCCGCAAAAAGCGTCCACGCGTATTAATCGGTACCTCGATGTCGGCGGGAAGAATGACAGATTACGAAATAAAGATAACCTGAGCACTATCCGCCGAACCTTAATTCTTACCAGGGATTCTAAATCGAGCCCTAGAGGGATTCGATGTGCTGAATTTTCCTAAAATGCAGAGGCTTACGGATTTTCGGGTGTTTCAAATTAAACCGGAACAGACTCTTGGCCGCTGTCCGGTCACTCGAATTTCATTTCCAGAAAATGTTGTCCAGATCCACGTTGCCGCCGCTGAGAATGACACCGATGCGAGCCGGGTGAGCGAATCGCGGGAATTCGGGGCGTAGGACTGCCGCTAAAGCCGTCGCCGAACTTGGCTCAGTCAAGAGTTTCGCTCGCTCCCAGAGCAATCGCTGGGCGGCGCGAATTTCGTTCTCATTCACGGTCAGGACATGATCGACGAAATCGCGCACGATCGGCCAAGTCCATTTCCCGAGGCTAGTCAACAATCCGTCGGCGATGGTTTGAGGGTTCGTTTGCGGAATCATGCGTCCCGCCTGTTTGGAACGAAATGCGTCATCGGCTCCTTGGGGTTCGGCCGCGATGACCAATGTGCGGGGCGAAAGCGATTTGGTGGCGATCGCCGTTCCCGAAATCAAACCGCCGCCGCCCACGGGTGCGATGATCGCATCAAGTGCCTCCACATCGGCCAATAATTCTAGCGCCGCAGTTCCTTGGCCGGCGATGATTCGCGGATCGTTATAGGGGTGAATCAGAATCGCGCCGGACTGCTGTCGCAACTGCGCGACGGTTTGTTCACGGGCTTCCAATGTCGGTTCACAATCGACGACACGGGCACCGTAACCGATCACGGCCGCGCGCTTGACCGGAGAGGACGAAGTGGGCATCACAACGATTGCTGGCATTTCAAATATTTTCGCGGCCAAGGCGAGTGCTTGAGCGTGATTCCCTGAGCTGTGCGTGATGACGCCTCGTTGTGCGGCAGCGGGATCCGTGGCGACCGCCGAGACTGCGTTGTAAGCGCCGCGGAACTTGAATGAACCGACTTTTTGAAATTGTTCGCATTTGAAGAAAATCCGAGCTCCGGCCAATTCGTCGATATGACGGCACGTCATCACCGGAGTTCTATGGGCCGCGGACGCAATCGTAAGCGCGGCTCGCTGAATATCCGCCAGCGACGCCGCATATTCGCCCGAGGATGATCGTGGTTCGATTTCAGGGTTGAATTGTTGATTCGACATCGTTCAATAGTTGATTTCCGTGGATGGCTTGGCGAACTTGTTCCAAGATACTCGCTCGGTACAAATTCGTATTGGGGGCAGGTGAATTGTCCACACATTGGAAAGATTGCGAAGTTCCTAACCGCAATCCAAAACTTCTACAGAAAGGCTATAATGATTCGCAAAATGAATATGCCTCAAGGAGTTTTCGTGCCGAACCAGAAAAGTATCCAAGCCGCTGTTACGCGTGCCAATCCCCAGCGGAGTCTACAACTTGCTTTGGCCGCCGCGACGGTCGCGTTGGATAATGGCGCGACGGAAATTGTCATTATGGATATGACGTCTCAAACCGCCAGCTTTGATTATTTCGTGATCGCGACAGGCACGAGCCAACGACAACTGCGAGCGATCAGCTCTGATATTGATCATAAACTTGAGGGAGAGTTGCGTGATCGGCGGATGAACATTGACGGATTCGAAAACAGCAATTGGATTGTGCTGGATTACGGGACGGTACTAATTCATTTGTTTGATGAAACGACGCGCATGTTTTACAGCATCGAAGCCTTATGGGCAGACGCAGACCGGATTGATTTGGCGCGCGAGTTGCCGCTGTTGAAGTGGCGCTAGTTGGAGCTAAGACAGCCCAGAATTTCTTCCGAATCCGCCGTGGCGGACGCAAATCGGCATCGGACCCTGGCGCTCTTGCTGTCGATATTTAATCCAAGGACCTATGATAGGTTTACGATTCGTTTGGCTGGGCGGTTCGCTGGGCCCAAATTGCGGTTACGGTTTCCAATGTTGGTTCGTCGTTTATATTGACCAAACTTTTCAAGCTGGGATCGATCGTTTCGATGTCGAAGCGCGTCAAACGATGGGCTTGAAGTCTCGCCACGATTCGCCATAGGCTTCGCTCGCCCGCTTCGAGCGCCGATTCAATTTTTGGCAAAGCGTCAGCATGATAAACGGCGGGTATTGGCAACAGCTTTCCGTCGATCCACGGCACGGCGGCTTGAAAACCTTCGGCTTCATGGAAAAGGAACTCGATAAAGGCCGGCGTAATGAGTGGGCAATCGCAGCCACATACAAAAGCGGCTCGATGTGAATCTTGAATCGCAGCCAACCCCGCGCGGAGACCCTCGAGCGGGCCGCAGTCCGGACTGGAGTCGCATATAAAATTGACCTTGTCGCGAAACTCCTCCGGTATGACGTCGACGATTTTTTGGGCCACGCGACCCACGGCGACTACCGTATCGACGGTTTCATAGACGGCGTGCAGGACATGTCCGATCAAAGTCTGATCACCCAAGCGGATTTGGCATTTGTCTCGGCCCAACCTGCGACTAAATCCGCCGCACAAAACAATGGCGCAATTCATGGATTGCTCCTGAACGAGAATGGGCTTGAGGCGACAGGCGTCAGGACGAGAAGCTATCGACCCGTGTCTGCAGTGCAAAAACTACAGGTTAAGAAGCCAATCACCCATGCCTATAACTTGCGCGCTGGCGGGTCGCGATTCAAGACTCGGTGACTAGAGCCCGCCGCCAAATGGATTGTCCGAATCTGCAGCAGGTTTTTGTTCATTCTCTGGTACTGCGTTTTTGGCTGGTGGATCCCCAAAGGGTTGATCGCTGGATGCAGGAGTTTTGGGCTTTTCCTCTTCCAATACGAACGGATTGACTTCGCCTTCCGTCGCGACCAAAAACGGATTGTTGTAAACCGGTTCCGAGGCGACGAATGGGTCTTGGTTAAGTTCGTCTTTCGTCTCAAACGGATTGCGAATTTGATCGTTGAATCTCGTCGCCCGACGTTTGGGTTTATTCGTCTGATCGCCACCGGAAATTGTCTCGGAAACCGGCACGTTAAATTTCGGATGGGTCAAGTTGTTTTGGCGCAAGCACTGGATCGCACCAGAACGTGACACAAGGAAAAGCCGATCCGTCTGCGAATTCAGCACATCCATCGAGTCGCCGACGTGGAACGAATAGGCTCGCGATCCAGTGTCGGCGCGAATCGCGACTAGGTTGCTAAACGAATCGATGGTGTAAATAAACTCATTCGCCGCCCCGACCACGCGATGAATTCCAGGGATGGATTTGGGCCATGACGCTGGAGTCTCACCGGATTTGCTGTCGACTTTGTAAAGTTCTTCGTTGTCCGAGACAAAGTAAACCGCATCGTCAACGGCCAATGGCGATTGGCTGATCGATGAACCGGTGGAATACTCCCAGTAGATCGATCCCAAGACTTCGTCAATTGCGTAGATATAACCATCCATCGACGTAAAAAACAAAACGCGACCGAGTTTCGCGGGCGTGGCGACAATCGGACCGTTAGCGTGAATGCGATAACGGATCGAGCCAACGCGATCGAAATATGCGACGTTGTAGTGCCCTTGGTCGGTCGGCCACGAAACGGTTCGACCGGTCACCAAAGGTTGTGCGGTGATGCGCCCATGCGAAACGTAATTTTCCGAACCGATGCCGTCTTTGGCGATGGAGAAAGCTTCGAGACGACCATCCATGAGCGGAACAAAAATGTGTGTATGTGACATCGCCGGTGGTGCGTTCGGTGGACCGTCGCAACTATGGCTCCACAAGATTCGCCCTTGATCTGCATCCAAGCAATAGACCATGGTCCCGGACACGACGGCGACCATTGCGTCGTTGGCGGCCAAACCCATTGCGTACCCGTCGCGTGAACCGACTTGTCGCGACCATCGGACCTCGCCGGTTTCCGCGTCGAACGCTTGGAGAACATTTTGTCCGTTGAGGGTATACAAGGTCATTCGCGGCTCGACGTATTTACGAACTTCGACCTTTTGTTTGGCGTCTTCCAACATTTTTTGGCGTTTCGCAACGGCGTCGGTTGACTTGCCGAAAACGATTTCCGAATAGGCTTCGTGCGAAAGCTTACTGTCGGCCAGGGACGAGGCAACTTGTTGCTCGATAATTTCACGTTGGAGGTCAGCAAGTTCTTTGGCGCCGGCATAACCTAACGGTCTGCCAAACGCATCGCGATCAAGACTCGCGAATGATTTTCGAATTTCATCACCGACATGAATCTCAAAGAACACGGTCGCACGTGTGTTGCTGACGTGCAGTTGAACGAATTTCAATTGGTCCGACGAACTGAGTTCGGCTTGACTGATCCACAGCTTTTGCAAACCGGCACGAGTCAATTCGACTGAATTAATCGTTCCATCGCCGCCGTCGGCTACGAGCAGTTCAGAAGGCCCCGCCGACAATAGCGCAAAAGCCCAAGCGCACAAGAACCAACAATTCCACGAGCGTTTCATATCACCACGCCTCGACAAAGTTTTTGCAATCGATAGCTTCATTGTGAATACGACATTCCGATGCAGTTTGCCGTAACGCTTTCATTGTAATTGGACCCATCGCCAAAATCAGGCTTGGCGATTTCAAGAATTACCCAATTGCCAAAACAACCGGGGGTTTTCATGGGATCGGCAGTGCCAGCTACGTCATTCTCCAAAATCGGCCATTCATCGTACACTAGACCAAAATTGCCGACATTTTTAGGATAATCCCTACGTCACGCCTTGCTCGCCGGCCTTCAGTCGGCCAATTTCGCATAAGGAAACCGCACCATCGTTTTACTTGCCCGTCTCTTTGGCTCTGCCGCGGCCGGATTCGTCGCCTCAATTCGACGACCGCATCTTTCACCACATGCCGTGACATGAGCCTGGACATCAAACCCACACAGACGGATGAGCTAAAGCAGATATTGGGTTACCTCAATTTCTCGTCGGGGACTTTTGACGCGAATTTTTTTGCGAGTTTAGATCGACTCTTTGGTCGAATGGCCGAAGCATCTAGTCCTAATGAATTTTCACTGACCAAAGTGCATGGGCTTCTGACGGATGCTCTGAAATCGCTAGCCCAGTCGAACGGCACGTTCCGAGATTGCGTTCAAGCGGACCGCGTTGTACGAATTTTGTTTGAGTCGATGCTGCCAGGCTACCGTCGCCATCACAACGACTTGTTGTGGCATCAACCGGACCTGACGTTGTTTAACAGTTTTTTCCTTGGCCGCGCCGCTCAAGCCGTGTTAAGTCACTTGGACCCGGAACAAACCGACGAACAAGTCGCGACGGCGGCGACCAAGCAATTAAATGACTACATCGGGTATCGTCCGGTTGCCGCGCTGGAATCACAAGACATCGAACCGTATCAGCACGAATGGGTCTGCCCGATCCCTTTGTATCTGCGCGGAGTCGGCGCGGCGCTCGGCCCCTATCGGCAACTTGTCGAAAAGGCGATGGAGATTCTTGAAACCACGGATCCCAATTTGCTGCGAACCGCACATTTTTCGCCGGAGCGATTAGTTGAGTTGTCGATTGATCCGCGCGCCTTTGATTTCGACCACCCCGTCAACAAGCGCCCCAATCATCATTTTGGACAATGGGATCCGCACCAGATTGATGCGGACCATCACTTTCGCAGGTTTGTTGTTCATCAGGTTACGCTCGATGCGCTTTTGAACCGATTGGAAAACGAACCATCCATGGATCCGGCGGAGCTGCAACTCGAGGCCGGTGCCGTACTGGCTGGCACGATCCTGATGGCCTCTGGAGTCAGTGGCTATGGTCCCGATGCGTATGACTCGAATACGACGCTTGAATCACTGCTACCGATTATTGCCGGCTATCGCGACGCGTTTTACGAACGTCTGATCGCACAGCTTAGCGGCAAGCACAAACAACGCTTGGTCAAAGAGGCCGAGCATCGCCGTCAGCCGTTCGGTGGAGCGAGGCAGCATCTGAACGCCAAGCTTGCCGAGCGCCGCGCCGCCCAATTGGTGCATGTGCATTTGGCGTCAATCTATGCGCGAATGGGATTTCTCGACGCAGCCCATCGCCAGGCCAACGTCGTCCCGGTCGCGTCAGCCCGCACGCTTTGCCAAGTCGATTGCTTGATCGCGGCTGGTCGTCAGATGATCAAAGTCGGCGATCTCGAAAAAGCGTTAACGGTGATTCCCAAGATCATGGACTTGGTCCAACGCGGTATCAATTGCGGAGCGATCGTCGACCCCTGGAATATTCTGGGCTTCGACGGCAACTTTAGTTTGTTTCCAGCGCAAGCGAACACGATTCGCGATCATCGTATCGACGAACTCGTGGACTTGATTGAACACATCTTGGCATATTGCTCACAGTTGCTCAGTGAAGCGGCCGCGATCGACAATCTGCCGCTTTGCGGGCGCATTAAACTACAGCTCGAATCGATCGCGCATTGGTGGCATCATTATGCGCCGCACGAGATTTCGTCGGCCAACGCGGTCAATCCAAAAGAAATCGTCAAAGCCGCCGAGCACGTCGCCCAAGCCCTCAACCTCTGGCACAAGGGCGGCGCGTCGGCTGGCAACACAGATTTTTGGGCCAAGCACGCCAAGATGTTTGACAGCCCGCAAGCTTACGCTCTCGTCATCGACGCACTGATGTTGCGCGACGATTTAGCCACGGTAATGGCACTTCTCATCCACTGGCTCAGCCGCGCCGCTGATGTTCCCCTCCGCCAAGGCGAATGCTCGTTCCACGATTATGTCCGCCGCTGGACGGTTCGTTTCAAAGACCAGTCGCTGACAACCATGGGCGATCTCGCAGCCTTCACGCAGCGATTCGAACAAATTCGCAAGGCCTATGACTTTCTCGAAGTCAACGCGGACGAATATTGGAACGTGCCCGATTTTGATCTCTCGGCGGCGGATCGCCATCGGCCGAAATCGCAAGCCGCCGACTCGTCCGATTCCGATAGCGACAGCAATTCAGAATCGGACGGGTTGTTCGGTGCCGCATACGACGAGTTCGTCTACCGCGATACGACCGACGACGGCATGGAAGGCGAAATCTTTGAGTCGAATTTGACCGATGAAGATGAACTTGAAGCCGAAGTCAATCGCGTCTCGGATCGACTGGACTTTTTGCAGACATTGGCCCACCTTTGGTCCAGCGCAACAAGTTGGCCTATCCCCACCAGTCAGAATTCGCCGGACGCCGCGCGGTTGGCTGATGTGCTTCGCCTTCGCCGCGAAACTACCGCAGCTTGGTTGTCCCAAGCCGATGTGAATCGAGGGAAGCTTGCGCAATTACTTCAATCCGTTTCGCAGTATCGTTTGCCGCCAAGCAGCGGTGACCACGATTCGCTGATCGAATACGACCGACATCGCTTGTTCAAAGAGTCGTTGATGGATCGAATCATCACGACGTGTATCGAAACCGATAACGCGATTTGCTTGTTGGCGGCGACGAACGCGGCAACCGATTTTTTGGTCGATGGAAAGCCTCTCGATCAAGCCGATGGCCCAGTTGCCGACCAGCGTCCAGTGATCGCTGTGTTTGCGGCGGTGTTGTTGCGAAATCCCAAGTTGGTGGCAGATTATTTCGACGGTTTGGTCGAACACCTCCATCGGCATTCGCTGTTGTACGTGCCGCTGGCGAAAGGTGGCGATCCGCACGAAATTGTGTCCGCCCGAGCGAGGCAAGACACGATTCAAGAGCTTCTTAAGTGCTTGCCGCGCCTGGGAATGTTCTCGCAAACCCACGGGCTTTGCGCGACGGCGCTCGCTATGGAACAAAATCACGGTGTCGGCGCTGGCGCGGTAACGGAGTTCGATGAACTTTTCAAAATCGCCTTTTCGTCAATGGTCGAAGCCTTGGTTCACGCCACGCGCCAAAACACTTTGCAATCGAGCGACAAAGCGGCTCCTGACGACAAGAACGTGACCGCGCGAACGCAATCTTTGTTTGATTGTGTCGAGTTGCTAACCGAATCGATGCTGATCATGTGGCTAGACCATAGCAAGACGCTGCGATTGAGCGTTTTGGAAAAGGTCAGCGACAAATCTTCTTGGAGCCGTTTGGTCGAATTTATTTCTCAGTATGGCTCCGATTTATTCACCCAGCGCCTGCTTCAGTTGGGAAATGTTCGCGCCATTTTGCACCAAGGGACTGAGGTTTGGCTTGCGCAATTGCAAGACTCGCAGGAGGGTGAGCAACTCAAGATCGTTCGGGAATTGAGCCGCTCAATCGCGCTGCCAAAGGCGGCCCGTTATCTGACCCTGGTGTTTGAGTCGATCATCGAAAACTACAACGAATATCGGGACTTCAACAGCACGACCACGCAGAGCGATCGGGGCGATTTGCTGTATATGTTTCTCGATTTTCTGCGGCTACGAGTCCGATACGATCGAGTCTGTTGGCATTTACGACCCGTGGTTTGGGCGCATCGTATTCTCGTCCAATCGGGTGAAAATCGGGTCGCCCGAATGTGGCGACGTTCACTTTCGGAACGAGTTGGTCCCGAAGCCGATCGCTATCTCGAAAAATTTGTGAAACTTCGCCAACAGTATTCCATGCAAATGATGACGGTTCACGATCGGTTGGCGGAGAGGTTTGTTCTCCCGATGCAGATCGACCGAATGCGATCTCTGGTTCCGCTGGCAATGGCACAGCCCGGCTCGCCGGATTCCGTTCGCGCGTTCAATACCCTGGAACACGAAGCCAACCAGCTAACAAATCACCCCATGGGAATCGGAGTCGATTTGCCCAATTGGTTGGCCGCATTGGAAGAAGAAGTCGAACTGAGCGGCTTGCCTAAGTATTTACGGCAAGACGTCGAATACCCGTGCGTAATCGAACCGGTGGCCCTGGCGATCGACGCGCTGCGACGGCAATTGGAACATCTGCCGCGCCGAAGTTGAAGCTTGAGTCGTGAGGACGAGAAACTACCCACGCGAGTCGGTAGAGTTCCAAACGGTTCGCTAATTCGGCTACCGTACGTTTGAAACAAGGTACCAACTCGCGTCGGCACCTTCAGGCTGTCAACTTTCAGCTCGCAACTCTCAACTTTCCATCGCTACCGCCACATCATTTCATGCAATGCAGCCACGACAGTCTCTTGATTTCGGGCCAAGACAAACCAAGTTCCCAGCGACATTGCAATCGCAATTGTCGCAAATAACATCCCCAACAAGCTTGGAAAAGTCCGCACGGGTCGAATCGCATCGCGCAGAATTCGTTCAAGCTTGCGCCAGCCTTCGTAACTTTGTCGATGGCCGACCGCAACCAATCGCACGTTGCGCAGTAATGAAAATCCTTCCAGGTGCAAATGCACGTTGAGCGATGGAATCAGCAAGCTGTCGCTGGTCCAGCGGGCCTTGCTGTCCATTTGAGCCACCGTACTCGCCAAAATTGGCCGCAATTGTTCCATCGTAGTGTTGTACACAACGATCCGCGGTCGCATCAGCAGCACAACCATTGCCACACATAATCCGTAGAACGCGAACAGCAGTAGCCAGACCCAAGCTCCAAATCTAACGGCTGCTCCTTCAGGAAAAAACAACTCCATCGGACCGACGATCATCAGCCCCGTAATGCCAATGGCGACGGCCGCCGTATCGCGTGCTCCGGTCGTCACAAAGGGTCGGCTCTTCAAGTTGACGATTCCCATGATCAACAAGTAAACGGCCAGCGGAACAACCGCAATTCCCAATCGTAATGGATCGATATCGAACATACTTAAAACTCCGCACTACCTGGTGTGCGCGGGAATGGAATGACGTCGCGAATGTTTCCCATGCCGGTGACAAATTGCACAACGCGTTCCAACCCCAACCCGAAACCCGCATGGGGCACCGTGCCGAATCGCCGTAAGTCGAGATACCACCAATAGATTTCCTCACTCAGTCCTTTTTCTATCATCCTTGCACGTAGTTGCTCAAGCCGATGTTCGCGCTGACTGCCGCCGATAATTTCACCAACTCCTGGCACGAGCACATCCATGGCGCGAACCGTCTTACCATCATCATTGCAATACATGTAGAACGATTTGATTTCGCGCGGGTAGTCGTAAAGAATGACTGGCGATTTAAAATGCTGTTCCGTCAAGAATCGTTCATGCTCCGATTGCAAGTCGATGCCCCATTTCACCTGGAATTCAAACTTGTGCCCACTGGCGGTCAAGATTTCGATAGCCTCGCTGTAGGACAGACGCACGAAGTTGCTCTGCACAATTCGCGTCAAGTTCTCGATGAGCGGCTGTTCGTTTTTTTGATCTGGGTCGGCATATTTTTGCAAAAACCTTAAATCTTCGTCACCGCGAGCGAGTACGTCGGCGAAAATTCGCTTGAGAAAATTCTCGGCCAAGTCCATATTGTCCGTCAGTTCATAAAACGCCATCTCCGGCTCAATCATCCAGAATTCGGACAAATGTCGCGATGTATTCGAATTCTCAGCCCGAAACGTCGGCCCAAACGTATAGACCTTTCCCAAAGCGCACGCATACGTCTCCGCCTCGAGCTGCCCACTCACGGTCAGATACGCCGGACGGTGGAAAAAATCGAACTTGTAATCGACTTTGTCCAGTTGCTTTTTGGCGATCTGTTCTAAGTTCATCGTCGTGACCTGGAACATTGCGCCGGCACCTTCACAATCACTGGCCGTAATGATCGGCATGTGAATGTAGAGGAAGCCTTGTTCCTGATAAAACTGGTGAATACTGTAGCTAATCAAATTGCGAATCCGCGCGATGGCACCAAACGTATTCGTCCGCGGGCGCAAATGGGCCCATTCTCGCAACTTTTCAAAAGTGTGCCGTTTCTTTTGCAGCGGATATGTTTCGGGGTCGGCCCAACCGTGTACGATCACGCGTTGCGCCTGTAGCTCCGTGGTTTGGCCTTGGCCGCCAGACTTTTTAATTTCGCCTTCGACCGTCACGCTGCAACCGGCGTTGAGCAATTTGATTTCGCTTTCGTAGTTCGGCAAATTTCCGTCCGCGATCACCTGCAAGTTGCCCTGGCACGAACCGTCGTTGATTTCCAAAAAGCTAAAACCGGCTTTGGAGTCGCGTCGCGTTCGGACCCAGCCTTGCAGCAACGCGACGGTACCGATTTCCGATTCACTTCGTGCCGCAGCAACCGAAAGTTTCTTTGTCATTCCCATTTCTCTGCGTGACCTCACTCGATTCCTTGGGCGGCCAAGTAGCGCTCGGCGTCTAGCGCGGCCATGCAGCCCGTTCCGGCAGACGTAATGGCTTGGCGATAGTAATCGTCCGCAACGTCACCCGCAGCGAAGACGCCCGCTGCGGAAGTAAAGGTTCGAAAAATCTGTGTCAATCGAAGGTAGCCCTTGTCGTTCATGTCTAGGCTTCCTTTGAGAAAATCCGTGTTGGGCGTGTGGCCGATTGCCAAAAACATGCCGCGAACATCGAGCACTTTTTGCGAACCGTCGACGGTATTCAGCAATTTGATTCCGCTTAAGCGATTGCCATCTCCCAAGGCTTCGCTAACGCCGTGATTCCAGACGATTTCAATCTTGTGATTACTCAACGCCCGCTGCTGCATGATTTTCGATGCTCGTAACTTATCGCGTCGATGGACCAAGTACACCTTGCTGGCGAACTTGGTCAAATACGTCGCCTCTTCGATTGCCGAGTCGCCCCCACCAATCACAGCCAATGGCTGATTGCGAAACAAAGGCAACGCACCGTCGCAAACGGCACACGCGCTAACTCCTTTGTTTTTGTATTGCTGCTCGCTCGGCAAACCTAAATAATTCGCTCGCGCGCCGGTCGCGACAATTATCGAATGGGCTTCGTGCCAACCGCCTTCGCTGGCTTTGACTCGCATCGGTCGCCGTGCGAAATCAACCTCGACGATCTCATCGGCGATGACTCGCGTTCCAAAGTTGATCGCTTGCTGCTTCATCAACTCCATCAGCTCCACACCTTGCACGGCGTAATGCGGCTGACCATTGCGAACGTGATCGGGTGCCGGTGGCAGATTGTAGTGTCGGTCCGAATCGACCGCCGACTCGACGAATGCTCGGATATTCCCGGCAGGAAATCCTGCGTAGTTTTCGACTTCCGTGGTAAACGCTAATTGTCCCAGCGGAATCATGTCGGGAGAAATCGAACCCTCAAACAATAATGGTGATAGGTTGGCGCGCGCAGCGTAAATGGCCGCCGACCAGCCCGCAGGCCCGCTCCCAATAATCACGACTTTTTCCGGCACTTGTGCCTCCTATCTGCTTACCGTCAGCGTCAACACCATCGCCGTTGGCACTGGGTTAAACAACTCGTCACAGACGGTCCATTCGTCAAAAGCCAAAGTATATCCGCGCGGCGACGACGCGGGCAGTAGCGGATTGCGGCTCAGCGCGGTTCATTCGTGGAACGCTGCTTGACGCGCCGCAACACGTCGGCCCATGTCCCAACCGCATTTGCCAAGATGATGACCAAGCACGCCAGCATGAATACGGTAAAAAAAATGTTCAGCCCGCTGCTGAGGGCTGCCGTCGAGTCTCCGTTTTGCCAGCCTTTGAGAAAGTCGCTGCTGAATTTACCGAACACGAGTTGATACCCGGCGGTCGCCGTCGTAGTCATCACAAACGCCATCGGCACGAGTGTGATCCAAGCATATCGAGCCCGGCCCGAGTTAATCATCATCGTCGTCACCACGCAAAGCGCGATTGCCGCCAATAGTTGATTTGCGATTCCGAACATGGGCCAAATCGTTTCGATCGAGCCTGTGGCAATCATGCCCGCCCAAGCCACCACAACCAGCGCGCTTGAGATGATCGATCCCGGCAACCAATTCGTCCGTTCAAACCGCCGGTCGAACTTGCCCCAAGCTTCCTGTAACAAAAACCTTGCGATGCGCGTTCCCGTGTCGATCGTCGTCAGAATGAACAACGCCTCGAACATGATCGCAAAGTGATACCAGTACTTGATCACGCCATCGACGCTAAAACGGTCGCCAAAAATCTTTCGCGTGGCGTCGGTGAAGATTTGCGACATGCCGACCGCCAGAGTGACCGCGCCGCCTGTGCGACCACGCAACGATTCGCCACCAACTTGGCGCTCAATTTCGCCCAAGTTATCGGGGCCTACGTTCATCTTCTCCAGCGTGTCGGCGTATTGAGCGACTCGGTCCAACCTAATATTGATCGCCCAATAATCGCCTTGCGGAAGTGCGGCCGCTGCAATCAGGGCAACAACGCCGACCAAGCCTTCAATCAGCATGGCCCCGTAGCCAATCATGCGCACATCGCTTTCACGCATGATCATCTTGGGTGTCGTGCCGCTCGAAACCAAAGAATGAAAACCGCTGATCGCGCCGCACATAATGCAAATAAAACAAAACGGAAAAATTGCCCCGCTAAAGTACGGTCCGCCACCTCCGGCGAAAAATTCGTTCACGGCGGGCGCTTGCAGTCGAGGATTGGCCACCAAAACGCTTATCACCAGCAGCACCACGGTTCCAATTTTGAGAAAGCTCGAAAGATAATCGCGCGGGCACAAGAGCAGCCAAACCGGTAGCACGGACGCGATGAACCCGTAAATCGCGATTGCCCAAATGATGCCCCCCCGTGAAAGCGAAAAGTACGGTTCCCATGTCGAGCCTGGAATCCAATTGCCGATGATCGTCGCCGCAATGGTGGCCGCCGCGCCCAACAATGACGCTTCGATGACGCGGCCCTTGCGGATTTTGTACATGTACAGCCCGACTAGCAACGCAATCGGAATTGTACAAGCGATCGTGAACGTTCCCCAAGAACTTCCCGGAACGCTTTGCAATACCCCCGCGGGCAAGTTCAGCGTCGACCTGCCGTCTAAGTCGACCAACAGCATTGCTTCCAACGACTTGTTCGCCGGCCAGATTATTGTGAACGCTTCGCTGCGCCCGATCGAATCTCCGTTGGGATATTGCAGCACCGTCCCGCCGGGAATCGTCAGACGCCGGCTGGCGTCGGCTTGGTTGAGACTTGGCGAAGTGACCGACCTCGGCAAACAGAGTTGGGTTCCTTCGGCCAGCATGATCTGCTCGCCACCCAAAGCTTTCACAACGACGACACCCAATCCCGACAGCGCGATAATCACAACAAACAGAATCGCAATTGAAGCGGTCACTCCGGCTGTTCGATTGATTTCCGCACGAGCAATTTCCGCCAACGATCGACCGCCGCGACGAACGCTCGCCGCAAGGACCAACATGTCTTGAACCGCACCTGCCAAGCAAACGCCGACGACGATCCAGATCAGCCCCGGCAAATAACCAAACTGAATTGCGAGTACCGGTCCGATGAGCGGCCCCGCGCCGGAGATCGCCGCAAAATGGTGCCCGAACAAAACCCAACGATTCGTGGGATGATAATTTTGGCCATCGTAATTCGTAAACGCCGGTGTCTGCCGCGAATCATCCAACGCGGCAACTCGCGCCGCTAGGAACGCACTGTAGTATCGATAAGCGACTGCCAAGCAAGCCAATACTCCCAGCAACAACGGCATGGCGTGCATGAGCGGTCCTCACTTCTCGTCGCGTGAGACCAGTTCGATCTCAAAAAAGTTCGGCCAGTATTTGCCCGTAACGATAAACCGATTCGTCTCGGTGTTGTAAGCAATACCGTTAAGGACTGCTTCTCGATTGTCGGGGCGATCGTTCCGTGGCAGCAACCCTCTCAAGTCGATCTTCGCGGTGACGTTGCCCGACTGTGGATCGATTTCCAAGAGGTAGTCCTCATGCCACACATTCGCGTAAATCTTCCCGTTGACAAATTCCAGTTCATTCAACTGGCCAATCCGCCGTCCATTGAGCGTTACCGCCAGACGATGATCCAATTGAAAAGTCTCTGGATCGCGAAACTGCAATTGCGATGTTCCGTTGCTCATGATCAATTGTCGCCCATCGTGGGTCAGACCCCAGCCTTGCCCCTCGTATTTGAATTTTTTTTCAAGCCGCTTGAAATCCAGATCGTAGCAGTACGCGACTCCCTCGTCATACGTTAATTGGATTAGCCGGTCGCGCCACAAAACTAATCCTTCGCCAAAGATTTTCGGATCGAGTTTTTCGATGGTGACAAGCGTTGTTTCCACGTCGGTCTTTCGCAATGTGCTTGAACCTACTAGGCCGGTGCTCTCGTAGATTTGGCCGTCATGATAAAACAATCCCTCGGTGAAAGCGGTCGAATCGTGCGGGATGGTCGCAGCTTTTGTAAAGCCATACGTTTTCACGTCATTCGTCGCCTTGATTTTCTGGAACACGTACGCTCCGCCAATTGTGATGACAAAAAATGAAACGATTAAACCAATTCGACTTCGCCAAGCAGGCGGACGGGGCTTGCGCGCGGCATTGGGGCTCGTAGTCGGCTTAGACGAAGCGTCTTTTGTTTGTGATTTTTTGGTTTTTGGCATCGCTATTCGCTGACTTCGAGGCAACTGAGGAATTGGCCCTTTTCGACTATTGTCACAATAATTACCGCACTTCGAACTCGCGATCAATGCCCACCAGCACGAGTCGCGCCAGAACGCGGTCGATCGCCAGGCCGGTAAACTGCGCAACCGCACGGCGATAAGCGTCGATTTGCGGGCGATAATCGGCGACGCGTTGCTCGATCATCGAATTGTCGGTGTCCCAAAATCGATCGGTCTTGTACTCGATCACTTCGGCAGCAATCAGCGAGGGCCCCTCGTGAATCAAGACGAGTCGATCGATTGTGCCTTGGACGATCCACCGATCCATTCGCACTGCAAACGACCGTTCGTTCTCCACGGTTGCCGAAAGCGGCTCAAAAATAATCTGATTGGGACATACTCGCCGCGCGATTTGATCGGAATAACTCGCACGGTGCAGCAAGGCGGAAATCGTCGGCTTTCCAACTAACGATTTGAATTCGTCCATGGTCGACTCAAGTTTCGCAAAGTCCGGGAACTGCCGCCGCAATTTTTCCAACAGTCCGTTTTGCCAACTCGGTTCATCCAACCACTGAATTTGGGCAAAACAAGCGTGCAGTAGCGTCCCGCGATCCAACGCCTCCGGTTCCGCCGTTTGCGAAAGTGCCGCGCCAATCGTCCCGCGGATTTTCGCAATCATCTGCGACGGGCTTTTCATTGCAAGCCCGCGACTTGGACCCGTCGTCGATTCTGCCAGCGTCAGCGTCTTGTCCGCGACGTCGCCTCGCGATTTTGTTCGTTTCGGCGGAACTGCAGCGAAGTGACTGGCCGCATTAACCGGCAATTTCTTGGCCCAATCCGGGTCGCCGTGTTCGTAAACGATGCCCTCAGATTTGACTGGCGCGCTGTTTGAATTTGACAAAGTCGCCAGCAAAACGCCGGACATCGACTGATTAGTGTCCGACTCTTTCGCGTCAACGAACATATGCAACGCATGAATGGCTCGTGTCATGGCGACGTACAGGACGCAAATCGCCTCGCTCAAGCCGCGTTCAAATTGTTGCTCGTATGCTTGCAGAATCGTTGGCGGCAAAAGTCGCCGGTGTGCGGAATTCACATATCGTGTCACCAACGAAATCGGCTCGGTGGGTGAGGGTCGAAAATACATAACCTCGCCGGGTTGGGGAATAAACCTTTTGGACAGGCAGGGCAGAACAACGACGTCGAACTCTAGGCCCTTGGCCTTGTGAATCGTCATGACGCGAACAGGCGAACCAGTCGGGTCTTCGACTTTCTGCGCTTGGACGAATTCCACAAAATCCGCAGGCCGCAAAGTCGCATCGCAATCGTATTCGTCCGCCAACTCAATTAACTTTTGCAGCCGTCGTAATTCCCGGACAGTACACGAAGACGCCAGAACCGTAGCCCATCGCGCCACGGTAGCTCCGTAGCCCCTTTCGCTCAGCTCGCGACGTACATCGGCCGCAATCGAATGGACATGCCGCAAAATCTCGGGCGATTTTTCCCTCTCAAGTTCGCAGGGTGGCAAGGCAACCATCGCCGCGAGCGGACTATTGGCAACGTGAAACCAAGCCACCGAATCGTGCGGATGATCGGCAAGCTGCATAAGCGACAAGATCAACAGCACTGCGGCTGAATCCGTAAGCGGATTGCCTCCCTCTTCGCTGGCTGGAACCCCCGCCGAATGCAACGCGAAAATCAATTTGTTAACTTCAGTATTGGCTCGCGTCAACACGGCGATTGTCATGTTTGGGGATCGCTCGTAGATCGACTTGATCCGATCGACGGCGACGGCGAATAAATCATCGGCTTCGCCTACCCGCTCCAAAATCGCATAACCCGGCAAATTAGTTTTTGCGGTCGTGTGCGTCTTGAAACGGTCTTTCCATTGTCGCACCACTGCGTTCGTAAGTGGGTTGTTCGATTCAAAGCGATCGGCGTTTTCGAAAACTTGGTTGACTGTATTGATGATCACCTGCGATGAGCGAAAACTGCAAGTAAGCTCTCGATTGCGCAAGTCAGGAAACTGATGTTCGACGAGACCGAATACTTCGGCGACACCGCCGCGCCAGCCGTAGATCGCTTGCTTCATGTCGCCGACGCAGAAAAACGAACGCTGACTATCTGGCTTCATTACGCGCCGCGCAAACGGCTCGATGACTCGCCATTGCTCCGGCGAAGTGTCTTGGAATTCGTCCAACAGCAGATGGTCGAGGCTCCAATCCAAACGGTGAGCCCAATTCGCTTCCGCTCGATCGCCGCTGGCCTCTAACAACTTTACCAGTCTTCGCGTGACATCATTAAAGCCCAATGAACCCGATTCCGTTTTGGAAGCTTCGAATCGCTCGCGGAATCGATCCAACAAGTGGTATGTCGACTCGGTTGAGTCCTTAAGTTCATTGACCACCAAGCCCCGAACGTGGTCTATCAGCGGCAGGTAAGCATTCCGCAACTCGTCGGGAATCGGCAATTTGTAATACGCGTTGGTCTGGTCCAAGATTTTTGCGACGAGGCCATTATCGATAAACCCGTCCCAATTTTCATTGGCTGCACGCTCACAATCTTTCGCACGAGCTGCGGCCATCCGTTTGTCCTCGACCCCAATCGCGGTCAATTGCTCAAGCGCCGACGACAATGTGGCCTCTGACAAAACCGCGTGCGACTGTAATTGAAACCACGCGCCGGGCGTTGAATCCAATAATATTTCGTACAAGTCGCGGACGGCCTCCATCATCAACTTGTTTGCCCCGCGAATCGATTCCCCTTTGGCCATCAAATGCAGCAGTTGAATCGCATCTGAATGCGAAAGCACGGACCCAACGGAAGCTTGTGCCAACTGATCGATCGTGCGCTGCTCGACAATTTCCCAGTCGGGGTTTAAGCCCATTTCCAAACTGTACGAGCGGGCTAGTTTTGCAAAAAAGCCATCCAGGGTTCCGATTTGCAAGCGATGCAAATTGCTCAGCATGTGTCGCAGCATCGGCCGCGCCGCTTGTTGGTCAAAGCCAGCTAGTTGCAGCGTTTGGCTCAGCTTTTTCGCCTCGCCATCGTCGAGTGCCGAAGCAGCCAAGCCGGTCATGATCCGATCCAAGATTTCGCCAGCAGCCTTGCGCGTGAAAGTTGTCGCCAAAATCGTCTGGCAATGCACACCGCGGAGGAGCAACTGCAAAAAACGGCTGGAAAGTGCGGTCGTTTTACCGCTCCCCGCCGACGCGCGAATGATTGTGTTGTCGATTGTCGCCCGTTCGATCATCGTCATGTCGCGACCTCCGACGTGGACCAACGTTCCGGCAAGTCGTCCTGGCAGATCGCAGACCATGGCTCGCTATAATCGGGCGGCTCGTCCGCAGGAGGCCAAAACTCATTGCGCCGCACCGCGCGAATTACGTCGAAGGCGACCTGGTCTGCGGAGCGCAATTCCTCCTCGCTCCATTCGGCGATCGCAAATTCGGTGTTCTTGATATTTCCGGGCAGTAAAATGTAACCCAACAGAATCGGTCCGGAAACAAAGTAATCTCGCGTCTGAATCAAGTGCCGATACAACGGTAGTTGTAAATCGACCCATTCGCCGTTTTTGCGATGGGCCTTGTCTGTTGGTGTCGCCGGTTCCATCGTCTTGTAATCGAACACGGCTAACTGCCCTGTATGTTCGTTCCGATCAACGCGATCAATCCTCCCGCGCAAACTGAACGGCACTCCGTCGACAACCAAGGTACCGGTCCCTTTCTTGACTTCCGCTTCGATAATCTCCCAGCCGTCACGCCGCCGCTGGGCTTGAAGGTCGGCCAATTTGTCCAGCCGCAATCGGACTTGTTGATATTGAATTCGAACAGCGGCCGACGGTTGCTCGCCATGCCGCTCCATCATCAACTCCAATTGCCGCCGGAAAAATTTTCGAATCTCGTCCGGATCGGTTGAGTCTTTGATTGGGTCATTGCCGAACGCCTCAACTATTTCGTGCAACAAATGTCCGAAAGCAAACGGCGGCAGTTCAGCCAAATTGTCGACGCATTGCTCCAGCTTCAGCACGCGAGACAAATAGAACCGGTAGGGACATTGCAGATACTGCTTGAAGTCCGTCACGCTTAGCGACGTCATCTTCAACGCGTCGATTGCCGGTCGCGGAATCGAGAACTGCTGCGTCGCGGGATGAACGGTTCGCGTCGCCAGCCAAACGCGCGAAGTCGCGTCCGCCTGATGCTGGAAAAATGAAGCGGAGCGCTCGGCCATCGTTTGATCATCAGTTGCGAACAGCAAGCGGCTGGGCAATTGCGGATCGCCCGAATCGTTGCGCCGCCCGCAAATAATCGCCAAATGCCGAGGGGATCGAGCCATCAAACTCAAAGCATATGCGTCTCGTGCATACCGCCGTGCGTTGTCTAAAATTCCCAACTGTGCTCGTGCCGAGTTGGGCAAGAATAAGTGCGTGCTTTCGGACGACGGAACAAATTCCTCATTCATCCCGGTTACGATCGTCACCGCAGCGTCGTCCAGCGGCAAATCCAACCAACCTAGCAACTCAATCGCATCAGTTGCGTCCGGCTCCGCAAGGGCTTCTCGCTCGACTTGATTCAAGGCGAAGTCCAGCGCATCGCCCGCGGATCCTTCCAGCGTCCAATCGGGCGGTACGTCGGCAAGCAACCGCAACGCGGTTTGCAAAGCGCGACAAGCAAATAGTGCCTCGATATCTGGGGATGATTCATCGTCAATTTCGCGGCCACCGTAAACCTCCAGCAACAGATTCGTCCATGGCTCGACCCACTGTCCAAGCCGACGCGTGTGTCCCACGAGCGGCTTGAGCAAGTCGATGATCGCACGATGGACGTCGTGCAGTTCAGACACTTTTGACAAATGAAAACCGTCGCGCAGTGGAAACTCGCCCGGAATAAACTCATTTTGAAATTGGTCAATGCAATGTAGCCACATTCGATTGCCGATCCGATCGCTTACCCAATCAAAGCAGTCTGGGTGCCGAATCAACCGGCTGTACTGAGAGAATTGCTGATGCTGCAAATATTCCATCACGGCCTGCAACAACTTGACCGGTAACGCTTGCGTCAGTAGCTTGCCTGCCGAATCGCGAGAATCCACGTCAGCCAAATCCAACGCGCGCCGCAAATGAGCGACGACCGAGCGGTCTGGAATTCCAATCGCAATCTGGCTGACAGGGAATTGGCCATCCAGTTCTAACAAGCATTCGATAACGGCTGAAGCTTGATCTGCGGGCCGATCGACAATTCGAAGCTGATCGTCGCTTAGCTCAATCGGCTGCGCAAGCCAAAATTCGCTGCGCAAACAGCCTAATTCGTCAAAGCCTTCGCGCAGCGTTTCCGTCGCAAAAATCAATGAATGCACTCGTGCGGCAACTTGGTTCAACATTTGGCGAAACACGCGGCTCAAATCAACTAAGCCGATCAGAACAATGTCAGCGTCAGCGCGACATTCCGTTTTTTTAATCGCCGTGACTCGAGCTGCTTGTCGATCCCACAAGCCGACCGCGCTCAGTTCATCGTAATAAGTGCGCTGTAATTGCGCGAGCAAGTTCCAACGGTTCAACTCGGATTGATCTGCCCGCATCCTCTTGAACTCGTTGGCAACGTCGCCGAAGGTCAACGCTTCACTGGCCAAATCGACATGCAACGGTCGCATGATTCGCGACAACGGGAGCCACTCGAACAGCCCATCAGACGATGGAACGTTTTTGGACAATACTTTAAGTCGGTCGGCTCCAACGTCTCGCAGTGCTTTTGCCCAAGCGACTTGTTGGATGACGTCACTCGCGAACTTGTGCTGCGGAACGTACAGCCGCTCCGGCAATTGGCTCAGAGGCACAAAATCCGGAGGCGTAAAATTTAACGACTTCAGCTCAGCCCGCTCGACCAAGAGCTCCAACAATCGCTGGCGGCTGCGCGCGCCAGGCGTGACAACAATCACACCGGACAGGTTCCAAACGCTCTCGCGCCGATATCGTTCGAACAACCAATCGACCGCCGCCGGCAAAGCTGGCTTGCTCCAGTCCAGCCAAATCCGCCGATCATCCAAAGCAATGTTTTTCGCCATCCGCATTCCTTGTTTCGTGCCTTGATATTCTGATACTATCCCTCGCCTACCTAATATCCTCAGTTCCCGCTGGACACGTTTGGTCCTTTTCGAACTCGGCTCCTCGAGAAATCAGCAGTAACCCCAGCCACGTCAGTCCGGCATTTACCGCAATGAGCAACAGCCCAAGCTTCACTCCGCAGAAAAAGTTTCGATCTTCAAGCGCGTATGCAAAAATCGGAGCCAATATGCAAACTAGCGGAACCAACGGCTCGCGCAACTGCCGCCGCGTTAGCAACCCAAATGTAAATAACCCCAACAGCGGGCCATACGTTAGCCCCACCATGAACAACAGGCTTTGAATCGTTGCCTGACCTGACGTCAACTGACGCAGCAACATGATGACGACAAATGTTAGTGCGGCATAAATCAAATGGACGCCGACCCGGAATCGCCGATGCGTACGACCGTCCGACGATTCCGTAAAGCCCAGGAAATCGACGCAAGTCGTCGTGGTCAGCGCGGTGAGCGACGCATCCGCACCGGAAAACGTGGCCGCGATCATC
Source organism: Planctomycetota bacterium (assembly GCA_031376585.1). Classification (GTDB taxonomy): domain Bacteria; phylum Planctomycetota; class Planctomycetia; order Pirellulales; family Pirellulaceae; genus JANMEB01. The sequence continues at coordinate 29,319 of JANMEB010000102.1, forward strand.
CCCAACAAAAAGATTACGCCAGTTCCCGACGCCAAATGACCAAAGGCCATCGTCGGATAAACCAAGTCCGTTTCAATTGGCAGCACAATGCCTCGTTGCCGAGCGGTGAAATACAAGACCGCTCCCCAGAACAAGAACAACAAATTGACCAACGCGAGAAAAATCGTAAATAGCGCCATGTTTCGCTGCGATTGAACCAGGGTGCGGCAACTCAAATTCTTTTGCATCATGTCTTGGTCCAAGCCCGTCATCGCGATCGTGATCAAAGCACCGCTGACGACCGCGTGAACCAATTGCCATGCATTGCTCCAAAAATCGTCGTAGCGAAAAATCCATGCGGTCTCCGGTGTCCACGCGTTGGCCACATCGATCCAGCCCCTATCTAGAATTTGAGCTGCGGCCCAAATCGACCAACCGACTGCCGCCAACATAAAGGACGTCTGAAACACGTCGGTCCAGACAATCGTGTGAATCCCGCCTCGAAACGTGTAGGTCCAAATCAGCGCCAGCGAGACGACCACGCTTCCCCAGAAAGGAACGCCGAGCTCGGCCAATGCAAACCGATGCACGATTTCGACCAACAACAACAGTCTCAGCGACGAGATCAGCAGTTGCGAAACCAAAAACATCGCCGAGCCAGTGCGAAACGACCACATTCCAAACCGGTGGCGCAAATATCCGTAGATGGATGTCAATTTCAGGCGATAATACAGCGGCAACAGCACCGTCGCGATCATCGCATAGCCCAAGACGTATCCGGCAACCAGGAGCCAATACGAGAAGCCGCTTGACCCGACTAGCCCGGGAATCGAGGTGAACGTGACTCCCGAAAGCGTTGCGCCGATCATGCCGAAAGAAACCACAAACCAGTTCGCGCGGCGCGACGCCAAAAAAAACTGCGCATTACTAGCGTTGCGTCCGGTGCGCCACGCGATCAGCATTAGCACAGCAAAATAAATCGCCACGCCGCAAAGCACGCCTTTTGGGCTATCCCAGTCGATCATTGAGGGAGAGTTGAGAGTTGAGGGTTGGCGAGTCCGCCGCGGCGGATTAGCCCCCTGATTCGTGGCGTCGCGGTTTAAAGTTGAAAGTCTGCAGCTACCGACGCGATTCGGTAACCCTGACATCGGATACGAATGTGACTACTCGTCGTTGGGCTTGTACGTTTTTCGCGGGCGGGGGACACAGACTGCTAACACACCCAGCAGCATACAAAGAGCGACAAGGGTATACGCCATATTGTAATTCGGCACCATCAAAAATAGCGCATCTAACATTACGGTCCTTTCGATTTCGTATTGGACTGGCCACAACCGCTGATTAGCGCTTGATTTGTCGCAAGGCTAAGGTCTAATTCCGTCACACTCAATTCCCAGTTTAACCGATCGGCTTACAGGCGTTGTGCCATTGCCGAACGGCCCGAAGCGGTCCGGTTAAACAAAGTCGACACTGCGAACTTTAGAATGCACTATTGTAATTCGACTTGGAGTCATTGCCATGACCGGTGATCTATCGCAACGGCACGAAACTTTCACGGATTTGTTCCCCTGGCCTCACGATCCGCACGAATGGGACGCAATTCGCTTGTCCGACGCGCAAGTTGCCTTTTTCCACGAAAACGGTTATTTGTCGCCGGTCCAAGTACTTAACGAAACCCAAATCGCCGCGCTCCGTTCCGAACTTGCCGAACTCATGCAACCCGATCATGCCGGACGCGAATTTTGGTACGAATACCATTCGAACGAGTCGAACGACCCGACCCAAGTCCTCTTTCACGCGTTGGGAGCGTGGCGATTGCGGCCTGCACTACACGATATTTTGTGGAACGCGCCGTTCCTCATCGCGGCTAGCCAACTGCTCGGCGGTGCGGTGAGATTTTGGCACGACCAATTGTTTTGCAAACCGGCGCGGCACGGCGGAGTTGTGGCTTGGCACCAAGACTATTCGTATTGGACTCGCACCAAACCTATGGCACATTTAACGTGTTGGATCGGCCTCGACGACAGTACGCGAGCCAACGGCTGCCTGCAATATATCGCCGGCTCACACGAATGGGACTTGCTGCCGATCACCGGATTGGCTGGCGACATGGAAGCAATCCGCAACGTGCTTTCGCCGCAGCAATGGGAGCAGTTCCAAAATCCGGTCGCGATCGAACTCAAAGCGGGCCAGTGCGCGTTTCATCATCCGCTGCTTGTCCACGGATCTTACGAAAATCGAACCGAGCGTCCGCGGCGCGCGATCGTGTTGAACGTGATTCGCGATGGAGTTTGTTCAGTTGGCGACGAAGCCCTGTTGGATGGCGTCCCGCCGATTCCCGCCAACACGCCGATGAAAGGCCAATTCTTTCCGCTACTATTTGATCCGGCGACGATCGGAGGGAAAGCAATCCGCGCAGAATTCTGAGAGTCGTTACGGTCGCGCTTCGAGGATGAGATTAAACGGTGTCGCCGTCGCGCGGCGAAAGCGAGTAAAACCGCCAGCCGTTACGACTTGCCGCAAGCGGCTTTCGCCCGCTTGTGCGCCCAGGGCCATGCCAACCTCTTGGCTTAGCGAAGCGGGCACGCAAACCATGGTCGACGCGGCATAGAAAATTCTCCCGACCGGATTCAAGTTCTGCTCGGTCGAGTCGCCAGCAAACGGTTCGACGATCAGCCAAGTCCCGTCGGGGGCAAGCGTCTGCCGCACATGTTTGGCTGCGCCTACAGGGTCTCCCATATCGTGCAGACAATCAAAAAAGGCCACCAAATCCAAGCGCTCTCCCGGAAAGCTCTTTGCGTCGGCGACTTCGAATCGGCACTGGTCTTCGACTCCAGCTTCGCGCGCTGCCGCGCGGGCGCAATCGACCGAAGGGCCATGGTAATCGAACCCGATAAATTTCGATTTCGGAAATGCTTTCGCCATCACAATGGTTGATGCGCCGTGGCCGCAACCCACGTCGGCAACGCTGGCCCCGCGGTGAAGTTTCTCGCATACGCCTTCCAGCGCGGGCAGCCATTCTGGCACCAAATGCGCTGCATATCCGGCGCGAAAAAACCGTTCCGTTCCGCGGAATAAACAGGCGCTGTGCTCGTGCCAGCCAACCCCGCGACCCGTGCGAAATGCTTCCGTGATTTTTGGTTCGTCTTTGAACATCGACGCGATTACTTCATAGGCTCCGGAAATAAACGCTGGGCTCTGTTCGTCGGCAAGTGCCATCGCGAATTCGGGGGTGATGGAATACGTGTGGGCATCCGCTTTGTATTCGAGATATCCCGACGCAGCTTGAGCGGCCAACCATTCGCGAACATACCGCTCTGCCGTCGCAGTCCGCTTCGCCAATTCAGCCGACGTAAGCGGACCCGCCTCGGCGAGCGCTCGATACAATCCCAGTTTGTCGCCAATCAAAACCAGGGCTCCGTTCGCGGCGGCGCCCATATCCTGCAGCATTTTTCCCATCACTTCGTCGAGTTTCGCTTGTTCCACGGCCATCGCTTGCTCCCAGAAAAAACTGAATCGATTTGCATTCACAACCCAAAGTTTTAAAAAATTTGCGACACTTTTTGACTTTAGGTAAGCCAACCTCCTTTTTATTCCTGGCGACTCAGCAACCGATCGGCTCCTATTTCCCGAATGCGTAGAGCCCTTTTTCCGTCCGGATGTAGATGCGATCGTGGTCAAAGGCGGGCGTGGCGTAGCAGCGCTCACCCAAATCATTAACGGCTAGGACGTTGAAGTCGGCGCTCGTGTCGGTAACGGCCACTTTGCCATCTTCCGTAGTGAAAAACAGCTTACCGTCCGCCACCACCGGCGATGCATAAATATTGCCCGACGCACCTTGCAGCCGACCTCGTTTCAAAGCTTCGCCAGTCTTTGGATTCAGACAGGTCACGATCCCTTTATCGTCGATCATGAACAACAAGTTATTGACTAGCACGGGAGATGGCAACTGCGGAATGTTACGCACATATTTCCAGACGATGTTCTGTTTTGTCATCTCACCATTGCCACCCAAACGAATCGCCATCATGCTGTTCTTGCTGGCAATCGACTGTTGAAAGTATTGCCATTCCTTGGCACCCAGTTTGCCGTCCGCGTCCAAATCGATCGCTGGGAAAAAGTTCTTTGACAATTCGTCGGGCATTTCCTCCAACTTAAGCAAGCCATCGGCGTCGGAGTCCTTGGCTAAAACCACGGCTGCGAAGTCATCGATTTTAAAGTTCGCGTCGGCTTCGTTTTGCGGCGAGCCATAACCATTGATGTAAACCAAGTCGCCACTAATCACGGGTGTCGACTTCATTTCAAAACATAGTCCGCCGACCCACCAAAGTTTTTCGCCGCGGGCTGCCGAATACGCGGTCAAATAGAACGAGCCTACCGCGATGATCTGCGGCTCGCCCATTTCGGGCTGATAGACGATCGGCGTGCAATGACCACTGGTTGCTTCGGAACGATTGGTCTTCCAAAGCTGTTCACCCGTGGCCAGATCGTGCGCGCAAATGTAAGAACCCACGTTGTGATCGCAAATCAAAATGAGCCGCCCATCGCAGATAATGGGCGACGATCCCATGCCGTAGACATTGGAAAACGGTCCGAGACGGGTTTGCCATTTCAATTCCCCTTCCGGCGTATAGCCTAAAAGTCCAAAGTCCGGGAAGAAAACATAAACGCCGCTGGCGTCGACGACTGGCGATGGACTTGCCGGATTATTCGGGGGGTAGAGCTTCTCCTTGCGATCGCGGGGTGCCTCTCGTCGCCAAAGTTCGCTGCCAGTCGCTTGATCCATGCAAATCGTTAGCAGCGATTCGTTTTCCACGCCGGTCAAGTAAATCCGCCCGCCATGAAACACCGGCGACGAATGTCCCAACGGCAGCGGCGTCATCCACTTCAGATTCTGCTCTTTGCCAAACTCTATCGGCAGCGAACCGGTCTCTGCGATCCCGCATCCGTTGGGACCACGAAACTGCGACCAGTTGGAATCGTCAGCCAAGGACTGGTTCAAAAGGCTACTCTCGATGGGATACAACAAAATCGTGGATAACAGAAAAAACTTCTCAAGTGATAACATGATTTCGCCTTACATTTACGGGTTTCGACTCTGCCAGCAGTCTAGCGAACGCCTTCGCGCTCGTCGAGCAAACTGGTTAAAATTCAAACCTCGCACGTTTTTACGATGCGTCGTTTAACCCGGAGCAAGCGGCGACGGCAAATCGACAGAGGCAATACC
>JANMEB010000153.1:0-2651 GCA_031376585.1 Planctomycetota bacterium
CGCAGCGAAAACGGCGGCTTTGAGTTGTTCGATTTCAGTTCCCAAGACTTCCGAGTATTTGCGGATCGACTCGGCATCGAGCCGGATTCCTTCGTATTCCATATCGACCAAAACCGGAACGAGCGGGCATTCGACCTCGAAGCAAACTCGCGTGGCACCTTGTGCTTCGAGTTCAGGTCGCAGGATCTTGCTAATTTTCAAAGTGACGTCGGCATCCTCGCAAGCGTATTCGGCGACTTGTTCGACAGGAACGTCGCGCATGTTCTTTTGATTGGGGCCGTCGGGGCCAATCAGTTGGGTGATGGGAATCGGATGGTATCCCAGATACAGCTTGGCCAAATAATCCAAACCGTGAGTCATCTCCGGTTCCTTCATCGAGTGTGCCAGCATGGTGTCCATCAGCGGACCTGCGACATCAAAGCCGTTCCATTTCAACAGCGTCATGTCGTACTTCAAGTTGTGTCCGATTTTTTCGATCGCGGGATTCTCGAAGACGGTTCGGAATTCGTCCAAGACCGCTTGGGCCTGTTCGCGATTCTCTGGGCAGGGGACGTAGAACGCGAGATCGGGCTGAAAGCAAAACGCCAAGCCAATCGGATCAGCCGTTCGGGGATCGAGTCCAGTAGTTTCCGTGTCGAAGCAAATCGACTTTTGCTCCATGAGTTGGCGCACTAAGTCATGGCGCAGCTCCTTGGTCGCGACGATGCGATAGTCGTGAGTTCGTTGGCCAATCGACGATTCTTCCGGCGGCACGTCGAACAATTGGGCTTGGATTTCTCGCTCGCGTTTTTCGCGGATTACGGCTGTTTTAGTCGTGGAGGTTGAAAAGGACTTACCGAACAGGCGTTGGCCCAGAGTGTCGAATTCAAGTTCGACGAACAACTTTTTGAGTTTTTCCTCATCGAACGGTTGGCAGCGAAGCTTTTCCAGATCCAATTCGACCGGGACATCGAGCAAAATGGTGGCGAGCCGCCGCGAAAGTAATGCTTGTTCGCGATGCGTTTCGATCTGCTGTTTTTGCTTGCCGCTCAATTTTTCGGTCGACGCCAAGAGATTTTCCATCGAACCGAATTGGGAGATGAGCTTTTGGGCCGTCTTTTCTCCGACGCCAGGAACGCCGGGAATATTGTCGCTCGCGTCACCCATTAGTCCGAGGATGTCGATAACTTGGTCGACCCGTTCGATCTGCCACTTGGACAAGACTTTGTCCAAGTCGAAGACTTCAAAAACGGAACCTTGCCGACCAGGCCGCAAGACGACAACGTTTTCGGTAACAAGTTGATCGAAGTCTTTGTCGGGGGTCACCATCCACACCCGGAAACCGTTAGCATCGCCTTGGCGGGCCAACGTTCCGATGATGTCGTCGGCTTCGAATCCATCGATGACCAGCGTCGGAATTCGCATCGCCTCCATGAGCCGCTGAACTAGCGGAATTTGGTTTTCGATGTCCTCCGGCAGAGCATCGCGCTGAGCCTTGTATTCGGGAAACTCAACATGACGATGCGTTGGCTCGGCCGTGTCAAACGCGATTGCAAAATGCGACGGCTGCCAATTCTTGAGCAAGTCAAGAACTGTATTCACCATTCCGAAAACGGCCGACGTACAGATTCCACCGGATGTAAACCGAGGACTTCGGATGAGCGCGTAGTGGGCACGGTAAATCAGCGCCATGCCATCGAGCAGGATCAGCCGTTTCTTTGGATCGCCGTCGAACATTGTCATTCGTTTTCCCTCGCCGGAAACAGCATAACGTCGCAGCTCAGCGGGCTCCACCCAAGGCCGTTAAGGATTTCTGCCGGTGAATTTAGCGTCCAACCCCTCATCCGGCCTTCGGCCACCTTCTCCCCTTCAAAGCAAGGGGAGAAGGAACAATGAAATCCTCAACCCAAATACTTAATGGCGAAAGGCTCTATCCTGCAAGCGGTCGCGGCGTCAATCGTTGTCAGTTCAGCATTGGGGCGATAGACTCAACGGTCTCAAATTGACGAGTTTTCTAGTTACAAATATCAAGAGGTTTGTTTTATGAAGCGTATGAGCATTAGTGTTTACGTTGCTTTGTTGGTCGCGGTTTGCGCAAGTTTCGCAGCGCGACTTGGTGCCGACGAAGGGATGTGGGTGTTCAACAATCTGCCGCTCGGGCACTTGAAATCAAAATATAACTTCGAACCGACGCCCGAGTGGTCGAATCATTTGATGAAGTCGTGTGTCCGTTTTAGCGTTGGCGGGTCCGGGTCGTTCATCTCCAGTACTGGTTTGGTCCTGACGAATCACCATGTTGGGCGCGATATTTTGCATGACCTTTCGACCCCGGAACGGAGCATCGATCAAGTCGGCTATTTTGCAAAAACCCTCGCGGACGAACTGAAGGCTCCCGAAGTCGAACTGAATCAACTGATTTCGATCGAAGACGTTACGGCGCGAGTAAAAAGTTCCGTGACGGAAGGAATGGACACCGCAGCAGCCGGGAAAGCTCGCTTGGCCGAGATGGAACGGATCGAAAACGAGTCGCTCAAGGCAACGGGTTTGCGAAGCGATGTGATTACGCTATACGGCGGCGGTCGATACCACTTATACCGATTCAAGAAATACACCGATGTCCGTCTCGTTTGGGCTCCGGAACATGCGGTGGCCGCATTTGGTGGCGATGTGGA
>JANMEB010000199.1:0-2622 GCA_031376585.1 Planctomycetota bacterium
TGTCGATGAGACGAGCAACCTGTTTATCGTGGAGGAGCCACACGCCCCGGTGACAGACAACGACGGCCGCTGGTCGTACTCAGGCGTTCCCGCCGACGCCACTGTTGGCCTATCTATCACGCATCCCGATTACGTCGGCGATCAAAACTTTTCGACGACGTACGAACGAGTGTCACAGAGCGAGTTGCGCGAACAGACTTCGCTGGCGATCCTGGTCGACGGAATTCGAATCCATGGCCAAGTACTCTCGCCGGAGGGGCGACCGGTGTCGGGCGCCGACGTTAGCATGAGATCAACCCCGCCGGGCTACGGTCCGACGTCGCGAGCCAAGTGCAACTCCAGCGGCAAGTTCCAAATGCCCGCCGCTAGTTCGGGAAAGTACGAAATCGCGGTTGTGGCCAAGGATTATTCACCGGAATTCGTGACTTACGAGACGAATTCGCACCGGCTCCCTCTTCGAATCGAGTTGAAGGCTGGACGAACGATTCGCATGAGAGTTGTCGATTCAGAAGATCGGCCCATCCGGGCTTATGTCTCGTTGAAAAAATGCTCGGGCAAGGACGGAGATCATCTCTATTACCCGACGCCGCTTGTCCCAGCTCGGACCGATTCCCAGGGCCGCTTCGAGTGGAATCACGCGCCCGATAATGAGCTAGTCTTTGGCATTGGCTCGCCAGGATTTGTATCGTCTGAATCGACGTTCGCTGCAAACGAATCTCCAACCGAAACAATGGTCAAGTTACAGCGCGACGCGGTTTTGTCCGGCCGAGTCATCGATCGCAAAACCAAAAAGCCAATCGATCGCTTTATGGTATTTCCGTTTATCGCCAACCAATCCATCTTCCGTCCGATGGGCGTCGTCGGTCGAGAAGGCCAGTTTGAGCTGCCGTTAAGCCGGGTCGAAAGCCACGGTTCGAAATTCCACTTGATGATTGCACACGCTGGACATAAAACCGTTTTGACCGACGAATCGTTCGGCAAATCCAAACCGGCGAAGGATGTCTTGATCGAGATGGAATCCGCCGATCCGATTTCAGGCGCGATTGTCGATGCCGCAGGAAAGCCGATCCGCGACGCAGTCGTTACTCTCTCGGAACGATCGACTGGATTGTTTCCAACACCATCGATGGAATTGGAAAAGGTGTTGACCGATTTCGAAGGCAAGTTTAGCATTCCCGCGCCGCCGGGTGACTTTTCTCTTTCGGTGACCAGCAATGAAGGTTTTCTGACTGAGAAATTTGACGAACATCAAAACGAATTGGGCAAACTGTCATTGAACAAATGGAGCAGCGTCAACGGTCGCGTCCTCGATCGCGACGGCAAACCTTGCGAAAATTACATTGTAATAATTAGACCGAGCAAGAACTCCTCGCGCGGCTTGCCGCGTTCCCATACAGTGACAGACCGAGACGGTCGGTTCAAGTTAGACCGTGTCCCTGGGGTTCCTTATGAGTTGTGGACTTATTCCCCACGCAATGCTCAGGGCGTGGCCAGCAACGGAGTCTCCAAAAAAATCGACGTTCGCCCCGGCGAACAAACTACCGTGGACATCAAACTCGATTGAGCATCACTGAAAATGCCAAGAATAATTGCCACAACGATCGCAAAGAAACACAAAGCAAGAATTTGGTTTGTTTTTCTTTGCGGTTAAAAGCCGTTTTGCATTCCTTTTTATTTTTCGATGCGGATGCCCCAATCCTTCGGGTTCTCGCCGTCGATATCGCCCCCATCGTCTTTTCGATCGCTGCTCCAATGATAAATGAGTATCCCTTGATCAGCCGCACGGAACGCAATCGAGTCGCCCGTCAACGGCTGAACAAAGGTGGATTCCTCGGCAAACGGTTCGAGCTCTCGCAGCGAACCGGGTAGTTGACCGGTGCGAGCCTGCAGCGCGCGGGCGGCCAATGCCAGATCGACGACATTCTGCGAAGCCCGGATGCGCAATTCGGCTCGCACGCCCGTTTGTGCGGCAGGAAAGACCATGCTCAGCAGCACTTTCGAGAATTGCTCTTCTGGCTTTTGCGGTTGAGACGTCAAAACGCGAACCAGCGCCGATACGGGAAACTCGCTTGGCTCTGCGCTTTTTACGACTTGAATGCTCTCGTCAATCTCCGCGAACGCCTTTTCGCGGTCGGCGGCATCCGGTATCGACATTACGTCGATCGCGCGATCGTACATTTGATTGGAAAATCGGAGCGCGTCGTCCATGTCGACTTCGCCACTATTCAACATCCCTTTCAGTGTACGACCAATCAGCTTGGTGCCGGCAGCCGCAAATTCAGCATCGCTCATCGTAATCTGTTGCAATAACTGGGCATTCGGGTCTGGTTGGTCCCAGATATTGCAGGACAATTGAATCAGCATCGCCCGCTCGGTGACTCCCATGGAGTGGGCGAGATCCGAAATCGGTAATATTTTCCAGGTGGAACGAAGCGATTCCCAATCAACCTCCGACGGGTCCGCGGTCGCAATCAAACGGTTGGCCTCGCTGCAAGCCATTCCTGTGATTGCGATCCCGACCAAGCCTTCGATCAGCGATTGGCCTTGGCCCACTAGCCTCCCTAAGTTCCTCATCGTCAAGATATCGGCCCAGGCGTCGTTCCAGCGACCATGGGCCATGTG
>JANMEB010000206.1:0-1116 GCA_031376585.1 Planctomycetota bacterium
TGGGATGTACCAGGGCGCATCGGCGGACGGCGAATGTCCGCTGGTCGTCGATTCGTCAACGCCCAGTTGCGGCAACAGCCGTTTCGGATGCTGGGTTTGCACGGTCGTCGACAAAGACCGATCGATGGAGGCCATGATCAAGAACGACGAAGAAAAGGTCTGGATGACACCGCTCTTGGAATTGCGAAACGATCTGGGCGATTTCTCCAAAGAGAAAATGCGACGAGACTATCGACGGATGAACGGACGCGTCGATCTGTTCGGCAAGGACGAAGAAAATCTGGCGATTATTCGAGGCCCTTACACGAAAAAGGCCCGCGAGTACTGGCTGCGGCGGGTACTGGAAACGCAAACGCTAGTTCGCCAGCTCGGCCCGGAAGATTTTCGTGAGCTTGAACTGATTTCAATGCCGGAACTTCAGGAGATTCGCAACCTCTGGCTTTACCAAAAGCACGAGTTCGATGATTGCCTGCCGACGATTTTTCAAGAAGTCACTGGTCAGGGCTTTCCCAAACCGATATTGGACGACCATCCCCTAGGAGCCGAGGATTGGCAGTTGCTGCGACAAGTATGCGGCGAAGACGACGAATTCTTCGAGTTACAAACCAGCCTGTTAGATATCGAACGCGAGTTTTGCGGTATGTCGCGGCGGGCAGGGATTTACGATCGGCTTGAGGACCGGCTGAAGGCCAACCAATTCAAAAACGAGGAAGAGGCTCTCCAGATTCGTCGCGACGAGGAGCGTCGGTTACGAGATGCGGACGAGTTCGGAGTTGAAACCACGCTGGATGTTCAGTTTCTTGGCACCACCGTGATTATTACGACGGGTACATTTTTGCGAGGCTTGATGCATGTCGGATCAAATCAACAGGCAGGCGGCCGTGCTGGAGAAGCAGCAGCCATGGGTTTATCCAGCTCGTTAAAGGAGATTGGCCTCGAACTTAGCCGCTTGAAGACCGGAACACCGCCGCGTCTGGTTAGAGGTTCAATCGATTTTTCAAAGACAGAAGCCCAGCCTGGCGACGAGCCGATTCCCTATTTTACCTATTGGAAGGATGACTTGTTCCACGTGGAACATTCAGAGTTGCCTCCGACTGGCTTTGGCCGTTCCAATGG
>JANMEB010000212.1:0-2279 GCA_031376585.1 Planctomycetota bacterium
CAATCCGAAAACCGCGAAGTATGCGGATGCTTGGAAGCAAGTCAGCGAAGCCCAAAAACGCCGCGCGGAAATTCAAGGCAAAGCTGCCAACCTCGGTACGCAGCTAGTTGGAATTGCCCAGACCTTGGTTCAATTGGCCGAAGAAGACACCAAGCCCAGCGAAAAACGACTTTCCGAATTTCGCGATTCGAATCGCCCTTCGCTAGAACAAGCGCTGTACTCACCTGCTCCCATTTACAAGGACTTAGAGCAAGCCGTGTTGGCCGACCTGATCGCTCGCGCGCTGGAATTGCGCGGAGCCGACGATGAACTTGTGAAGGCAATACTTGACGGAAAAAGCCCACAATCTCGCGCGGCCGAATTGGTCGGCGGGACAGCACTTGACACAGTTGATGCCCGCAAAAAATTGGCAGACGGCGGCAAAGCCGCGATCGACGCCTCGAAGGACCCGATGATCGTGTTGGCGAAACTAATTGACGCTGATGATCGGCACTTTACCAAGATCATCGAAGAGATCGAAGAAATGGAACGCCAAGCGTATGCCGTTATTTCCGAAGCAATGTTCGCCGAGAAGGGTGAATCGACGTATCCCGATGCGACGTTCAGCCTGCGACTGTCTTTCGGTTCGGTGGAAGGATATGAAGAAAACGGCAAGCAGCTTCCGGCTTGGACGACGATGGGCGAAGCTTTCAATCACGAAAAAGCCCATAATGCCAAAGACCCGTGGAAGCTTCCTGAGTCATGGCACACCCATCGCAAAGACATCGATGCGGCCACGCCATTAAATTTTGTTTCGACGGCTGACATCATCGGCGGCAACTCCGGTAGTCCCGTCGTCAACAAAGACCTTGAGCTTGTCGGCTTGATCTTTGACGGCAACATTCAATCGTTGACCGCGAATTATTTTTACAGCGACAAGCAATCCCGATCGACTTCAGTCCATTCCAGTGCTATTCGAGACGCCCTGACGAATATTTACGGGGCCGACCGAATTGCCAGTGAATTGGGCAAATAGCGAAACATCGTGTTGTTTCAAACCGAAGCGCGCCGGCGAACATCCGGCGCGTTTTTTTGTTTCAACAAATCGGCAACGTGTGATAAACTGTTGCTCAACCGTTTGAGTTCGCCACGCGATCTATGTTCAACCGCCAGCCTCTGGGCGCAGCGACATCGCGATATCGGCGAATGCGGTCCGTGTAAACGAAGATCAGAATTCGAATATGAATCACTTTGGTAGGCAACACAGATCCAGAAAGTCGTTTATACAAGGGACGTAAAATGCTACGAATCGTTGGGATCGTTTGTTTGTTCGTGAGCCTCGCGGCCATGATTGGCTGGACCTATACATGGGACGAAAACACCACGACGACGAACGACCAACCTGTTGAACTTGGGCAAGTTCATTGGAATCGAGATTGGGAGGCGGCCAAAAGTGAATCGGCCAAATCCGAGAAGCCGATTCTCGTCTTGTTTCAAGAAGTCCCCGGCTGATCGACTTGTCAGGATTTTGGCAACGGTCCGTTGTCACACCCGCTTTTGGTCGAAGCAATCGAAGAGCTGTTTGTTCCGGTTTTGGTTTTCAACAACAAACCCGACGATGAAGCGATCTTGAAGTTATTTGGCGAACCGGCTTGGAATAACCCGGTCGTTCGATTTCTAAATTCCGGCGGACAAGATTTGATTGAACGGAAAGATGGCGTTTGGCAAACTCCAGCTTTGGCGGAGCGATTGGTGGCGAGTTTGGAAATTGCCAATCTGGATGTGCCTGAGTACCTGAAAATAGTTGCTGCCGACGCGAATTTGGCTCCCGATGCGGCCAGCAAGTCGGGCAAAGCGACTTTTGCGATGCACTGCTATTGGGAGGGGGAAGCCAAATTGGGAAAACTCTCCGGCATTCTCTCAACGCGAGCGGCGTGGGTCGACGGCAAAGAAGTCGTCGATATCACTTTCGATCCGAGCAGTTTGGACTATCGTCAGCTCGTCGAACAAGCCAAGTCGATTGAGTGCGCGTCGACCGTTTACGCCCGCGACACCGAACAAATGTCGATCGCGAAAGAACTTGTCGGCGACCAAGCGGAACTTGTGTCAGCCGAGTTCAAGCCGCGTTCCGCCGTTGATTCCGAGCAGAAATACTATCTGCGCAATTCGCCTTACGCAAAGTTGGAATTGAGCGGGCTACAAGCGGTGAAGGTGAATTCACTCTTGGCCGATGGCAAAGTTGCCACTGCCGACATTGAAGCATTGCTGAGCGCCCGCCAAACTGAATATCTGCGGCGAAC
>JANMEB010000217.1:0-5442 GCA_031376585.1 Planctomycetota bacterium
TTTGCAGCCCCCTTGTTTTGCTGACCGGGTTAATGTAGGATACCCCCACGCAGGCAAATGGCGCGTTTTTGAACTCGGTTGTGCCTGGCGGAGAATTAGATCGTCGGAAGACTGGTTAAAGGGCAGCTCGGCAGTGCCAAGCGGCTCGTTGAAAAGTAAACCGATGTGGCGGAAGACCTCTGGGTGTTCTGCCACATCGGTTTTTTTTTTGCACTTATGGTTTTTGCTTGGCGACGAATTAGATTTTCGGATGACTAGTTAAAGGGCAACTTGGTAACACCAAGGGGCCAGTTGAAAAGTAAACCGATGTTGCGGAAGACCTCCGGGTGTTCTGCCACATCGGTTTTTTTTGCGCCTTGGGTCAGGGTCGAACTTTCGCAATGTTTGCCCTCCGCTGGGCGCGGCATTGTAGTGAAGCGTTTGTAGGTTCTCAAAGATAAGGAAACAAAGCATGTCCATGACAACTGAAAAGGAATACGCACACCTTGGCCAGACACGGGGGATGGAAGATCACGATCACGATCTGATCCACGATTTGAGTCGGCGGCTGGACTGCCTATGGAGGTATGACCAATACATCGCCAACGCTGCTGGGCGAGCAGAGTTGCAGGAATTTTGGCGCGGCGCCAAAACGCAAGAGCAAACGAACATCGCTCAGCTCAAGGAGTTGATTAGGGAACGTGTCCAAAGTAACTCGTTTTAGCCGTGTGGGAGGTCCGGAGGAAGGAACAACAATGAACGAAACTCATTTGAATGTTGCCCAACAGCTCGCCGTCGTGGCCAGCCGTCTCCAAGGGAAGCGGACGGGCCACGTGCCAACGGCGGTGACGGTCGTCCTTGGCGACGACACGTTGGTAGTCAACCTTCACGACGCACTAACACCAGCGGAAAAGGCTTTGGCAAAGAGCCCAGCAGGCGCCGCCCAGGTGCAAGAATTTCATCGACAACTTTTTGCGACCGCCTCAGATGAAATGCGAGGAGAGATCAAGCGGATCACGGGCCGCCAGGTGCGTGAAGCGGCCGCGGAAATCGAAACGGCAACCGGAACCGTTGTCCATGCGTTTTCGACTGGTGCGATGGTGCAAGTATATCTACTAAGCCAAAGCGCGTTGCCGAATGCAAGCACTGATGACGACTCGATCGAGCGGGCGGATGACGAAGGGCTACGCCCAGTCCTCAACGCCGATTTTTGGGAATGATTCAAGTTTCGAGACATAACACTAAGGATGGTTAACATGGCACCGTTATTACTGAGCACGTCTGCGCCAAAAAATTGGACCTATTCCAACGCCTTTAATCGCCGTCCATTGGATTGTCGAAAGGCATTGGATTCCGAAAGCAACTCCGAGGCACGTTGTGACTCCATCGTTCCGCAAATGCTTCGGGTCTTGGTGGTCGATGACGAGAAGGACGCAGCGGATTCGTTGGCTACGTTGATTGGTCGCTGGGGGCACGTTGCGAGATTGGCCTACGATGGCGATACGGCAATGAAGGCCGCAGTAGAGCAGCGTCCCGATGTTGTTCTGCTTGATATCGAGATGCCTATTATCGATGGATGTCAGGTGGCGCGACAACTTAGAGTCTACGGGCCAAAGGATGAGTGCTTCATCATCGCAATTACAAAGCGGGCTGATCACATTCGCCGACAGCAATGTATCGAGGCAGGCATCGACGTCGTTTTGATCAAGCCGGTAAGTCCTTCTGTCTTGGAAACGCTGCTGCTGTTGGAATGCATGCGCGCGAATCGGCGACGGACGCGCCAAACGCACAATAACCATAAAATCCCTGAGTCAGGAGGATTTTCATGCTAGTCCTATCGAGAAAAACTCGCGAATCGGTGGTCTTGGGCGGAGGCGGGGGCCTTGAGCGACTGCTCAAAATCACCGTCTTGGAGATTAACGGCAAGAGAGTAAAGCTTGGGTTTGAGGTCGGAAGCGACATTCCTGTGCATCGAATGGAGATCCGGGAACAACTGTTGGCCGGCGGTTGCGATGCGGGATATTCCAAGAAGGCTCCCGGGTTGGATCGTCGCCAGGAGCGTGTTGGTGAGGCGGGCAGCGTCGCTGGCGGAATGCTCCGCTTGGTCGCAAGGATCGCCGCGGAGCGAAAAGAAGCGAAGGCGAAATTCAACGGCCACAACGGCGACAAGTCTTGATGGATAGGACTCGCCACAACGACGCAAATGAAACGAACTTGAGTTGTTAATTACATGCCCTGATGGCAAATCGCCGAACGGGCCAAAACCTTTTTTTATTGGAGGAACTGAAAATGTTACAGTTGGCCATTACTTGTCTTGTGATCGCACTAATCGCGGCCCTCTTGGGCTTTGGTGGAATCGCCGGCTCTTTCGTGGGAGTGGCGAAGATCCTCTTTTTCGTCTTCCTCATTTTCGCAGTACTGTCCTTCCTCGCCGGCGGGATGCGCAGAGGACGAATCGGAGAATAACGAAATCACTGTTCGGGTTGCCATGAGGCGTGCCGAACGGATCGTAGCTGAATCGCCGACACGATTCAGCAGGACGTCAGCTCGGACCCAAATAATCCACCGACCCGAAAAGGCCGGTGGAAGGCGGATGCATGTTGCCTCCGTTGGAAGGTTCGTGCATTTTGCTTGGAAAGGAAATTTTGATGTCGACAATAAATGAAGAGAAAAAAGTGGCCGCCCAGGATCCGGCCCTCAACAAAATGGAATGCGGCTCGAACACATTCGAAGGCAGAATCGTCAGCGTAATCGACAGCAAGCTGACGATGAAAAACAAGGAAGGAAAGGAATACTCCCACATTTTGGCGACTGATGCCACGCTCACTTGTGATGGAACGGTCTGCAAAGCCGAGAACCTGAAGGCCGGAAGTAGGATCCGAGTGACTACGACGAAGGCCGATCGGAACGTTGCGATCGGCGTCGAATCTCTCGACAAGAATGCCGAGTTCGAGGAGTGCTGCAGTTGAAATTATCAGTCGTCAATTGACGGCTTGGCTGAAGCGACGGCGCTGGCATTTTGCCAGCGCCAGTTTTCCTTCAACCAAATAAACATTGGAGGAATCGCGCGAGACTCATCGTTTTTTGTCAGCTTGTAAACAGTTTGCTCCTTTGGGAGGTCGTGGTTTGGCTTGTCAATGGACTGCCGATTCCGCAATAGACACTGCACAACAACCTGACTTTGCGAACTCTCGCGTCGAGACTCTGGACGTGCGTCGGACTTTCGTCGAGTTGACGATCCGGCGGAATACGGGAGGGGGACCAAACGATTCACTGGTTGGAAGACGGCTGGTGGAAAACGAACGCACAAAGTGTTCGTAAATGGTCCAGGAAATTTTTTAATTGGAGACTCATAATGAAGACAATGATAGTGAATTATCGAATGTTCTCACTGGTTGCGATTGCTTTGGCTCTGTTCGTAGTGAACGCGCCCGCGCTGGCGGTTCAGGACGCAAAAGAGAATCCGCACGCGCCTCATATGATGAAATGCGCAGCAGTCTGCGCCGATTGCCAAGTTCAGTGCGATGCGTGCTTCCAACACTGTGCAGCGCTCGTGAACGACGGGAAAAAGGAACACTTCACATGCATGAATCTTTGTCTGGGCTGCGCGGATTGCTGCAAACTGTGCGCGACGATGTGCGCACGGCAAAGTATTTTCTGCGTCCCTGCTGCCGAGTTTTGCGCCAAATGTTGTGACGACTGTGCAGCCGCCTGCGAGAAATTTCCCGATGACAAACAGATGGCCGCGTGCGCCAAGTCTTGCCGCGACTGCGCCAAGCAATGTCACGAAATGGTAAAGATGATGAAGTAATTCAC
This sequence comes from Planctomycetota bacterium, assembly GCA_031376585.1. Lineage (GTDB taxonomy): Bacteria > Planctomycetota > Planctomycetia > Pirellulales > Pirellulaceae > JANMEB01. The sequence continues at coordinate 3,796 of JANMEB010000217.1, forward strand.
CGGAACTCTCGACAAGAAAGCTGAGTTCGCTGAATGCTGTAGTTGAATACATAAGTCGTCAATTGACGGCTTGGCTGAAACGCCGGTGTTGGTAATTCGCCAACGCCAGTTTTCCTTCAACCAAATGAACATCGGAGGAATCGCGCGCGACTCATCGCTTTTTGTCAGCTTGTAAACAGATTGCTCCTTTGGGAGGTCGTGGTTTGGCTTGTCCAAGGACTGCCGATTCCGCAACAGACACTGCACAACAAACTGCACAACAACCTGACTATGCGAACCTTCGCGTCGAAGACTCTGAATATGCATCGGACTTTTGTCGAATTGACGATCGGACGGCATACGGGAGGGGACCAAACGATTCACTGGTTGGAAACGCCCAGTGGACAACGAAAGCATGTTGCGTTCGTAAACGGTCCGTGAAATTTTCAAGGAGAGACAATTATGAAGTCAATGATTAAAAACAGCCGAATTTTCGCCATGGGTGCGATGATCGTGGCAGTACTTGTTGTGGTCACGTCCGCGCTGGCGACCCAGCAGACGGACGAAGCGACCCACGACGGTACGGTGGTCAGCGTCAGCGGCGACACGCTGGTGATGGCGAGCGCTGATGCCAAGGAGCACTCCCATACATTGGCTGCCGACGCCAAGCTGACCCTGGACGGGAAGGTTTGCAAAGCGGCCGATTTAAAGCCGGGGGCAAGAATACGCGTGACCACGAAGGGCACCGACAAAAGCCTAGCGAATCGAATCGAGGCGCTCGACAAGAATCTGGCATTCGCGAACAATCGCCACGAGGGAAAAGTCATTAGCATCACCGGCGATAAGCTGGTCATGACTGGCATAAAAGCTAAGGAAGAGCGAACGTGCACCCTGGCTGCCGACGTAAACGTCACGTGCGATGACAAGGTTTGCAAGTCATCGGACTTGAAGCCGGGCATGAAGATCCGCGTGACATCGCAGAGCGATAATCCGTTGGCCGCGGTTCGCATCGAGGCGATTGACAAGAATTTGGAATTCGCGAGTAACCAGCACGATGGCAAAGTCGTCAGCATCACGGGCAACCAGCTCGTCATGACGATCGCGCAAGGCAAGGAAGAGCAAACGTGCACCCTGACTGCCGATGTGAAGATCACCTGTGACGGCAAGGTCTGCAAGGCATCGGAATTGAAGCCAGGAATGAAGATTCGAGTAACATCGCAGAGCGATAATCCGCATGCGGCGATTCGTATCCAGGCGCTCGTAAAAAACCTTGAGTTCACAAGCCTCTAAGAACGCTAGGCAATTATTGCTTGCTGCAGCGAAAACGCCGGGCGTTGGCCTTGAGCCAGCGCTCGGCCGGCTGCACCACAAAAGTAGTCCGGCAATGAATCACCATTTACAAAAGAAGACAAACATGAACGCAATTCGAATCTGCAGTTGGTGCATTGTGGCGGTACTGCTTTCCTTGAGCGCACCTCTGGGCCTAAATAATGCGATTGCTCTCCAGAAAGATCCGCTCGTTGGTCAAGCAGGCGTGGAAATCCTTACTCGTGGACCGATACACGAAGCCTTTGCGGAAACGGTGACCTTCGATCCCGAGCCGGGCCTCGTGTCGCCAAAATCGCCACCAGAGGCGATCGAGGAAATTCCGCCGGAACAACGTCCCGA
>JANMEB010000225.1:0-17119 GCA_031376585.1 Planctomycetota bacterium
ATTCGGTTGTGAGACAATGCCCACGCGGTATCCAGCCGCTTCTAACACGCGGCCGAGAATTGCCATCGCAAAGCTTGGGTGGTCGATGTAAGCGTCACCCGTGATGATGACAACATCCAGTTCATCCCAGCCGCGCTCGGTGGCTTCGGCCATCGACATCGGCAGCGGCCGACGTTTGGACCAACCCATCGGTTGGGTGATTGGCAAGTTTTCCAAAAAGCCTTGCGGCGTGGTTGGGGCAATGGATATTACGGGGAGTTTCATGCCACGATTATAGCGATAAGTCAAATCGCTGCTCGAAAATTTGGTGTAAGCTTTCAGATTGCCCGTATTCCTCGTAACAAAGTTTTCGTCTGTCGCTCGCCTAAATGCCAGACAAAATCCGAGCCATCGACTTCGGCAGCGGCGACTCGAAAAAAACCGCTTGGCCAGTATGGGGATGCGAGAATCCCAAGCTTGCCGCGTGCAAAGCCAATCGGTGCTCGGTCCATTCCGTGCGGGTTGTTCGTCCGCGACCATAGCGTTCGTCTCCCAAAATTGGATGGCCGGCCTCGGCAAAGTGAACGCGGATTTGATTGCGGCGACCGGTTTCCAAACGGACTTCTACGACTGCGACGTCGGAGAGTTGTTTCAGAACTTGGTAATGCGTAATCGCAATCTCACCGGCATTTGGGTCGTTCGTCGAATACCGATCGAGGTTGTCTGCAGTGGTCAAGTGCGATTTAAATGTGCCGACAGCGGATTTCAATTTGCCTTGCACGATGGCAATGTATTTTCGTGCCGGTTTGTGCTCGCGAAAAAGCGAATGCAGCCGAGTGGCCGTATCACGAGTCTTGGCAAACACTAGCAAGCCACTCACGCCGAAATCCAGACGATGCACGACAATTGCCTCGCGGACTCCGCAATTGTGAAGCAAATAATCCGAGACTCGATCAACTAACGTATTCTCCTCGCCCCGCTCGGTCGGCACGCTCAAAACATTGGCAGCTTTGTCGACGACGATGAGGTATTGATCTTCGAACACGATTGAAAAGGTCTGTTCGCGCCAGGCTTTCTTCTTCTCTGGGTACCGCTGGGTCGGGTCATATCGCACCACAACTTCGTCTCCGACCACAGTCCGTTGAGACGGATCGTCGCAGACTTGCGCGTTGACTGTCACGCAGCGATGATCAAACAGCCCGCGCAATTGACTTCGCGAGACGGCCGTCATTGTTTGCACAACACGGTCAACTCGACCAACTTGTGATTCATCCACAACGATAGTTTTGGAAGTAATTGCCATACGTTAAGCCAAGAAGCTTTACTAGGAACCGATGGGTGATGCTTCGTCGAATGCGGCGACTACTGGATTGTGATCGCTGAGCGAATGCCAAGCCCCGCCAGTGATTACTTGACAGTCATCTAGAAACCGATACCACGTCGCGGGGACGAAAATGCCATCGCAATGGTAGGGCATTTCAGGCTTGCCGGTCCAACGCAACGTCTGAGCCAGATTCCGATTCGGATGCACCGCCTGCCAACAGCTCATCAGATTTAGTTCCCGTCGCGTCCGACGCAATAAAAATGGTGGATCTGACGGCAACGGTTCTGAATCGTGCCGAATTCCTGTTGCCAAATTGAAGTCTCCACCCAATATTAGGTCGCTCTTGTTGTCCAGTGTTCCCAGAAAATCCAAAATCTCGTTCATTGGGCGTTGGTAGGGAGCAGGTACGTGCAGGCTAAAAACTCGAAGCGATTTGTTGGTGCTTCGCGACCAAGCGCTTCGCGAAATTTCTGCGCCGACGACGTGACCATCGAACTCGGGCAAAGCGATCGGCTTGAGGCGCCCTGATCGAATGAAAATGGCACTTCCCCATTTCCGGCCTGGCGCGGCCTTCCAGTGAATCCGCGATTTGTTTGCCGAAAAAAATTGCTCGCTCAAATACTCGCTGGGGTGCCGAGTTTCTTGAACCAAAAACATTTCCGGATCAAAGGTCTCAAGGATTCGGTTCCAATGGACTCGGTTGCCGGCTTTGCCGCCGGCACGCAAGTTGTAAGCGACGATTTTCATTGATTGTTCGATTCGCTGGTCAATCTAGAATGGCTACCCGACGGTTTGGTCTCGCCAATATTATGCGATTGCCAACGGCCTACGCGTTCGAATGAGAACATAATGTAGCTTGAAAAATCAAGCGCGAGATGTCGAACGATTGCTTGCCAATTCTATCCGGAATCAATGGTTATTGATTGGCAGTTTGGGTTTGAGGTATTCTCGCGCGAGCGCGGCGCCAAATGAATCGTGCGGCAATCCACGCAAAAAGTGCGGCTACTATCGACGCTATGATGGCGAAAAAGTTGGCGACCAAGCCGACGAGCAAATTTTCGAAAAATCGGCCCGTCCGTCCCAGCGATTCCGTCCACTCCACTGAAACTCGTCGGCCCAGCGCCGGTTGTGAAGCCGGCACAAATGTTCGCTGTTCCGACACGTTGAGGTTTACGGTTGACATCGCAACTTGATTGGCCAGAAATCGCATACGACCCTCCATTCGCTCGATGTCCAAACGAATGCGGGCGAGTTCACGTTCGATCGCGACCAAGTCCTCGATCTTTTCGGTTTGCCTGTCGAGTAGTTTCATCACTTGCTCCTCAAGCTTTTTGCCACTGGAAATCCGCGCCTCAAGGTCGAAAAACTCCTCCGAGACATCCATGGCGTTTTCGGTCAGTGACGTGGGAACTCCTAAACCGCTGGCCGACCGAAGGAAGTCTCGATAGCGATCGACGGGTATGCGAATTTTCCACGTGCCGCTACGACTCGTTCCTTGAAGTTGGCCGACGCGAGTCTCCGAAACATAACCCCCGTGCGACTGGACAAATCCAATCACTTTGTCCGGCACTGATTCAAAGTCTTCGACAATAATCGACAAGTTTGCCGTGTAGATAATCCGCCGATTCGGGTCGGCCGTTTGCTCGGGGAGTTTTGAAACTTCTTCTCCCGACATAGCGACGCCATCGAGATCACTAGTCTTGGCGAAGACAGAAGTGTCTGCCGGGGCGAACTTAGTCTGCAATTCCTTGGAAGGATACCCTGCGTCTGATTTCCTGAAATTGCGGGCGTTTTCGCCACATCCGAGAACAATCAACAAGACGCACAGAAATAAAAAGTTTTTCCGCATCGCCAATTACCTCGCGAGAAATCTGGAGTCAAAGAAAGGAACGCTTTCGCCCGCCCGGTCGAGGCACAATATCAGACTATTAGAGCCCATAATTGTTACTTTTGTTCCTTGGATCAAAATGGATTCTCTATTTTTCTAATCAATCGCCAGTTCATTTATACCGCGCGCGAAAATCATTGGCACATTGATACAAGTAAGACGCGTCCCCAACGGGCTTGTTTCATTAGTGGGCCAGAAAGCGCCCGACACGTCCCCAACGGGCTTGCTCCGTTGGAACGAAAGATTAGTCGGCTAACCAATTCTCGCCAAATTGCGTCAGACCCCCGCGAGCTTGTCTCGTGTGGTGAATCAGATTCTTCGGCTGCGCGTTAGCTCAAAGTCTCATTCACCAAACGAGACAAGCTCGTTGGGGTCTTGGGATTGGAGTCTGGCGTGTAATAGCTGTCGAATCTGTTGTTCCAACGAGACAAGCGGGTTGGGGACAGGACACATTTTGACTCCGGCAATTCGCGTGGGCTAAGCTCGTTGGCGACAGGAGACCAAACCCGCGTAGCGCACCGTCGCGACCACCTACGTCCCCAACCGGCTTGTACTTGTGTCATTCCTGACTGCGCGCGGTAGGTTAGAGCGTTCCTGCTACGGCGGGTCGTCGAGCGTTAGCCACGCGGCTTTGAGATATTCGCCTTCGGGACAATTGCTGGCGACGGGGTGATCGCCGGCCGCGCCGGTGCGGAACAATAGTCGTGCGGGTCGTGGTCCGCGTCGAATTCCTGCGTCATCGATCGGCGAACCCGCTTGCTTTGCCGCCGAAAATAGCAGTCGCGTGAACTCCGACTCCGGCAACAAGCCCGCGCAACTGCAAGTAAGTAGGAGTCCGCCCGATTTGACCAACTGCATCGCCAAGCGATTCAAATCAAAGTGCGTCCGCGTCCCCTCCTCGATTTCAGCTCGCGAGTTGATCAGTTTCGGCGGATCGAGCACCACGACGTCGAACTGCCGGCCTTCGCGCAGCATGTCGCGCATGTAGGGAAACACGTCGGCTTGGACGAAACGAATCGATGCGCGATTCAAGTTCGCGTTGTCTTTGGCCATTTGCAACGGTTGCTCATCAAGGTCCACGCCAGTGACTTCGGCGGCGTGCCCCAAAGTTTTCGCTTGCAACGCAAAACCGCCGGTGTAGCAACACAAATCCAACACTGACTTACCTGCACAAAACTTGGCCAGTTGTGCGCGGTTGTCTCGCTGATCACAGAAAAATCCGGTCTTGTGGGACGCTTCGCTCAAATCGATTCGGAAACGAGTTCCAAATTCTTGAATCACAACACTTCGTGGGGCGTTTTCCGAAAAATAGGCTGGCGGATCGAATCCCTCTTGGCTCAACATTTTCGGCGCGGTGCGGATTACCAAATGTTGCGTACCGCAGGTTTCCGCCAACCGGCGCAGCAATTCACGGCTTCGCTGCCACATTCCCCAGCTAAACAGTTCCGCACTCAGCACATCGCCGAACCGATCGACGACGAGCCCCGGAAACCCGTCCCCTTCGGAATTGAGCACGCGATAAGCGTCAGCCACGTCCGGTACTTTCAACAGCTCTGTCCGTAATCGCACGGCTCGCGCGAGTCGCTCTTGCCAAAAAGCGTCGTCCGGAAGCTTCGATCCGAATCGAATCATCCGCAATGCAATTTCCGAGCGCGGGTTGTAGATGCCGTATCCCCAAAGCTCCATGTCGCCGAGCGCAGGTGCGGGCGAAGGCTTAGTTTCGGCGGCGTCGAGAGCGGACTCGATGGATTCTTGTGGCGGAGCGTAAACCGCGACCCAATCGCCGGGCTTGGCGTTGCGGTCGACATGATCGATTCGCTTGCGATAGATCAGCGGATGACGAATGCGAGCCTTGAGATACAACGACGGAATTGGCGCCGCGGAGTCCGGACACAACGGTTGCTGGTCATGGTCAAACTTTGACGACCGATTCTGCGGATTGGCTTGGCGACGAGTCGTCATCGAAACTTTGAATGTGAGTGGAACGGTGAAGTGAGTTATTTAATAAAGAAACTCGCGATGCACGCAGTCATATAACAAGCCAAAATCCCCCCCAACATGGCTCGTAGTCCAAGCCGCACCAGCGATCCTCGCTTATCGGGAGCCAGCGGACCTAGACCGCCGATTTGGATTCCGATTGAACCAAAATTCGCAAATCCACACAACGCATAAGTCAAAATATGGCGACTTCTCTCAGACAGCTCCGGGGATTCACTCTTCCCGATTCCGCCGAGATCAAGGTAGGCGATGAACTCGTTTGTCATGATCCGCCTCGCCAGGATTCGACCGGCGGCCAAGCATTCGTTCCATTCAATACCCATCAAAAATGCGAATGGTGCAGAAACATAAGTAAAGATATTGGTAAAAGTAATTTGGTATCCGTAATGACCTGCAATTCGGAAACTGAAATAACCTGTCAAGCCGGAAAGCAAGCCATCGAACAAGGCCACCAAAGCCAAAAACGCAATCAGCATCGCGCCGACATTTAACGCGAGTGTCAAACCGTCAGATGCGCCCCGCGCGGCTGCGTCGATTGGGTTGACCGCATCCATCGGCGGCGAAATTTCGACCGTTCCCAAAGTCTTCGGATGATCGACTTCGGGCTGAAGTATTTTGGCGACCACCAGCGCCGCCGGCGCGCTCATCAAACTTGCCGTCAACAAGTGAACCGCATCGATCCCGAACGATACGTATGCCGCCATCACTCCACCGGCGATCGTCGCAAAGCCGCCGACCATGACCGCCATAATCTCAGAGTCCGTCATTTCGTTGAGGTACGGCTTTATCAGCAGGGGTGCTTCGGTCTGACCGACAAAGATATTTCCAGCGCAGGAAAGACTCTCCGCGCCGCTCGTTCCCAATGTTCGCTGCATCAACAGTGCCAAGAGTTTCACAATGAACTGCATGACGCCGAAATAATACAATAGCGACATTAGCGCGGAAAAGAAAATAATGGTCGGTAAGACTTTGAAGGCAAATACGTGCAGGGTGAACGCCGGCACTAGTACTAGTTTGTCTTTTACACTCGGGTCTGCGACTTGCACCAAGTTATTGCCGAAAACAAAACCGGACCCCTCGTTGACGTAGTCCAGCAACTTTGTAAAACCATCGCCGATCAATCGAAAAACAGCTTCGCCTTGAGGCAATTTTAGCGTTATCAAGGCAAATACGAATTGCAACATCAATCCGCCTGCAATCACACGCCACGGAATCTTATTTCGCTTGGCGCTCATGAGCCAGGCGACCAACATCATGACGACTAAACCAATCAGACTCATGTATTGGTTCACGGCGGGATTCCTCGTGCGAATCGAAAAGAAGGGAACAGTAGTTTGCATGAGTTTAAGCCGACAGCGCGCTATCGCCAAGCGGCGCGAGTTGGCTGATGCAAGTAATTAGCACGCAGTAGGAATAGATTTTCCATAGTAGAAGGCACACTCCGTGTGCCGTATCCGGACGCGGACGGCACACGGAATGTACCTACTACGTTTTGTACGGTAACGATTCAACCGCCGCTCGCCTTAGCACTCAGCACCTCTATTTCGACGCGGGTGTTGCTTGTACCGGCTGATTAAAGTCGCGACTGAGTGCGTTGGCCTTATCGACCGTCATGTCGCCGTCTTGTAGCCAAAGTCGATACTGCACTTGCAGCGGGTGATCCGGAGTCAACTCGTATTCGAAATACGACCCGAACCGACCGTAATCCCTTTCGCTAAAGCGAGCCGGTTTCGGATTGTCGTGATGATCGAGATAACAACAGGTCAACCGCTTTTCGTCAGCCAACACGAACGACAGTGCATTCCACGGCAAGTCGACATGTTTCAAATTGATTTCCGTTTCGTTCGGCTGATTCGACCAGTTTCGAAAGTTTCCAATTTCGTCGTCGCCATCGGGCCGGATATAATAAGTCAGCTTCGCCGTTTTGTCCGGGACGTATTGGGACGCGCGAAATTGAAATCCGGCATGTTGCGGATCGCCGTCCAGTCGCACTTGTGGCAACGTCGTCGTCAGCCGACTGCGAAACTCAATTAAATTGCCACCTTCGATGTTGTAGGCCGTCATTTCGCGAATCTCACTCGCAAACACTGTTCCGTCTTGCCCATGCCAATCGATCTGAACTTGATGCCGACCATAGACCGCACCGACGTCCTCGCTGACGACTTTCACGTGGGCTTGATACTCGCCGTCTTTGCAATGCCAAACGTCGGCTTGTTTGTCGCCGTAAGAAATTTTATTAAAGCCAAAAGACAAACCGCGATGATGCGGGTACAGTCCACCAGGCCCTTTCGTCACCACATCGGCTCCGCGCGGATCGTACAAGTGATGATAGGCCTTGTACGTCTCCTCGATCCGTTCTGGCGACGAGCGATCCAAGGGCTCGCACATGTAGCGCAACACCGAGCGATTTCCCAATCGAAGGTCGCTGTATTTGGATTCGTGCTCCGTCCAAGCAAACAGATCCGGCTTTCGGTTTTCCGCTCGTAGCGTCAATTCCAGCGACTCGGCAGCACTGCTTGGCGGCACGACCAACGTCAAAATGTTGCAATCATCCCGAGCTTTGGAATCAAGTTTCGGAGGCCCAATCTGACCCAAAATGAAGTCTCTTCCATTCGACCCAACCAATCTCACAACCGCCGTTACGGGAAATTTCGCTCGAGGAACTGGATACTCAATTACCCATGGCGCAATTGCCGAATCTGATTTCGGTACGACGATCGTTAGTTCTGGCTGCGCCAATCCGCGCGCCGTAGCGACGAACAGAACAACAAAACACAAATTCATGACTCGAATTGACATTTCGAAACCTTGATTGTTTAGGCGGGAAAGGGTTTTCAGTTTCAGGGTTCAGTTTGAAATCTAAAAAGCGACATAATCTCACTCGGACTTCAGCTCCCCCGATTTCAGCTTGCGAGAGACGTCTTCCGCTTGACGCAGCACTCGCAGCAAATTTGTCCCCAAAATCTTTTCGATCTGCTGGCGACTGTAACCGCGATTGAGCAACTCTTGCGTGATGTACGGATAATGCGCCACGTCGTCGAGCTGTCTCGGAGTGCGAGGAATCCCGTCAAAGTCCGAACCGAGGCCGACGTGATCGATGCCAGCGATCTTGATCACATGTTCGATATGGTCGACGACGAGCTGGATAGTGCCGCGCCGATCTTTGTCGGCTTTCTGCTGATCCATCGGCACGAGAAATCCTGAGAAAAAGTTGATCATGACGATCCCACCATTGGCCGGCATTAGGCGAAGCACGTCGTCGGGCACATTCCGTGGATGATCGCAAATCGCCCGAGCCGACGAATGCGAAAAGATCACCGGTGCTTTCGTCGTGCGCAACGCATCCAGCATCGTATCGGGCGAAACATGTGAAATGTCGACCAGCATTCCAATGCGATTCATTTCGCGTACAACGTCCTCGCCGAACGGCGCAAGCCCGCCATGCCGCGGCGCGTCAGTCGCCGAATCTGCCCACGAAAGCGTCTTGGAGTGGGTCAGCGTCATATACCTCGTACCCCGATCATAGAGCTTCTGCAACACGGCAAGCGAGTTTTGTATTGAGTAGCCACCTTCGACGCCGATCATCGATGCGATCTTGCCCGACTTTACAATTCGCTCTATGTCGTCGGCAGTCCGGACCATCTCAAAAACGTCCGGATATCGATCGACCATTTCATGAACCAAATCGATCTGTTCCATAGTTTGCAGCAATGCATTTCCGCTCAAGTCGGTCGATGCTGGAACATAGACCGACCAAAACTGCGCTTTGAGGCCTCCTTCTCGAATGCGCGGGATATCCGTATGCAGTTTGGGCTGAGGCAAGCGAATATCGACTTTCGCGAACGACGACCCCAACTCTCGCATTGCCCACGGCAAATCATTGTGTCCGTCGACAAGTAGTGCTTCCCTGGCAATCGCCCGTGCTTCATCAGTCAGTTGAATATCATTGGATGTCTTCGCCGTTTGCACGTCGGTTTGTTGTGCGGCCAGAATCGATGCTGCGGCAGCAAAAACTGCAACTACCGCGAATAAGGGAGTAATTCGAAGCAAGGCAGTCTCCTCAAGAAATACGTCAGATGGCTTTTCCTTTGATCGTGAAAGTATTGTAAACCAATACTCACTTTCCGGCGATCTAACCCTGGGTTGATCGGCACTCCACTACTTTCGCAGCGGCACCGTCAAAAGATCCCAGAGGCTGCGGATCGATTGGTTTAAATTGAGCTTGGAATATCCGCTGCGGCGTTGCCGAAACGTAATCGGAATCTCACGGAATTGGGCACCTGAACGGCGCAATTGCCAAAGAACTTCCTCCAAATAGGCGTAGCTATTGGTGCGAAGGGCGTCGGCACGAATTTTTTTGAGAGCGGCCACTCGATACAATCGAAACGCGCCACTGTTGTCGCGAGTCTTTAATCGAAGCCAGTTTCGAGCACACGCGTTGATCGTGCGACTTGCGATGCGGCGATGCAAGGGCCAACCTTCGATGCGCCCGCCGGATACGTAACGCGAGCCGATGACCACATCGAGCGCCCCGTCGGCCGCTACTGCATCGATCATTGCAAGGAAACTTGCCGGGTCATGACTGCCGTCGGCGTCGAGAGTACCGATCCAGTCGTAATTTCGGTCGATCGCCCAAGCAAATGCGGCGACCGCAGCGCTTCCCAAACCAAGCTTGCTTGCGCGATGAAGGCAGCTCAGCCGAGCGTCACTTGCCGCGTGCGTGTCGCACCAAGCGCCAGTGCCATCGGGTGAGTTGTCGTCGACGACGAGAATGTCGGCTGCGGGCAATGCTGCTCGAATTTGCGCGACGAGTCCGGGCAACGATTCGATCTCGTTATAAGTCGCCAGCGCGATCAGAAGCCGCACCGAATTCAAGAATTCATTGGGCTGGCTCATGACAAATTCATCTGACGCCTCAGTCGCCGCCCGACTTGTTCGATGTGAGATTCGCGTTCCGCGGCGCGATGAGCGTTTAATATGGGTTGCCCGGCAACAAATTCGGCTTGCATCTCGCCTGCGAACTTGTTGCTGCGAATCTCGTCGAGAATTTCTCGGAGTCTCGTCCGCACGTTTTCGTCAACGATTCGCGGCCCGCGCGTGTAGTCGCCGAACTCGGCCGTATTCGAAATGTGATCGTGCATGTACGCCAAGCCACCTTGGTAAATCAGATCGACGACTAGCTTGAGTTCGTGCACGCACTCGAAATACGCCAACTCCTCCTGGTAGCCTGCGGCGACAAGCGTTTCGAATGCGGCTTTAACCAAATGCGAAACACCCCCGCACAAAACAGCTTGCTCGCCAAACAAATCGGTTTCCGTTTCGGCCGCTACGGTCGTTTCGTACACGCCAACCCGCGTTCCGCCGAGCGCTTTGGCGTACGCCAGTCCAATTGCTTTGCTATGCGAGTCGGAATTTTTCCCGAGTGCGATCAAGAACGGGACGCCGGTCCCTTCGACGAAAGCCGAGCGTACTCGGTGCCCAGCTCCTTTTGGTGCCACCAAGATCGCGGCGACGCCATCGGGAGGGACGACGTGACCGTAATGCAAACTATAGCCGTGGCACGTCATGATGATCTTGCCGGTCGACAAGTTGGGTCCGATCTCCGACTGAAACAGCGAACCATGCAACTCGTCAGGGAGCAACAAGTTCACGATATCCGATTGACGAGTCGCTTCTGCCAATGAGATTGGGGCAAAACCGTCCGTGACTGCGGCATCATGCCGACGGCTTCCAGGTCGCTGTCCGACTACTACGCGGAAGCCGCCATCGCGCAAGTTCAGCGCGTGAGCACGGCCTTGCGCGCCATAGCCGAGAATCGCGATCGTCTTGTCGCGCAACAACTCCAAATCGGCGTCAGCATCAAAATAAACAATGGAAGACATGTTTCACTTTCGGATTCAAGTTTTGATTGATCGCACGTCGGAATACTGTTCCTCGTTTAACTGCCGGGCATCCGGGGGCTGACGAGGTCACTCGGCCCGAAGCGGTCCGGTTAAACCAAAACAGCACAACCGAACGGTGCAACACAAATTGAAACACCAACAGCTAACGATCACAACACGTCATCGTTTACTTCCAACGATCCGAGCAGTTCGTTCATTTCCGCGGCTGCATGCGAGTCGCCTTGCGACAACGCAAACTGAACGCCTTGTGTCAAAGTCGATTTGGCGTCGTCCGCACGACCCATGCGGACCAGTAATTGCCCGGCGCGAAAAAACGACGGGACATGTGCCGGACGATCCTGCATTAGCTCTTGATAGGCAGCGAGACTTTCGTTGTGTTGCCCGGCGGAATCCAACTCCATCGCCAGAGCGTAACGCAGAAACTCATCGCGCGGTTCGGCCGCCAGCATCTGACGAATCTTTTCCAATCGAGTCATCGTACTCATTTGTTTCGTCTCGTTTTGATTGGCCGTGAGTCCGAGGGGGGCAGGCTCATTTTTCGGAATTGCGTTGATTCCAATCGTGTCGACCCTTAACCGAAAAATGCGTCAGACCCCACCCTGTGGACGATTGCTCGGTAGCGACCGCGCCATCTCTGCAAACAGCTTCAGGTTTCCTTCGTAGACTTCGCATAGCAATTCTGGATCGAGCACTTCTTGCGGCGGTCCGAACGCATACAAACGCTGCTTGAGCAATAGAAGCAAATCGAAATAGGCTGCTGCGGTCGACAGGTCATGATGCACGACGATGAGTGTTTTGCCTTGGCGCTTGGTTTCCAACAACGCTTCCAAGATCGCGGCCTCTGTCGCCGCATCGACGCCAGCAAACGGCTCGTCCAGCAGCAGGACTTCAGCGTCCTGGGCCATTGCTCGCGCCAAGAAAACGCGTTGTTGTTGGCCGCCGGAAAGTTGTCCGATCTGGCGATTGGCGAATTCGGACATTCGGACTTTTTCCAAAGCTAAATCGGCGAGCCGATAATCTTCGGCTTGCATATTGCGCCACCAGCGCCGAAATCCGTAGCGACCCATCAAAGCGACTTCGCGAACCGTGATCGGAAAATCCCAATCCACGGCTCCGCGTTGCGGCACATACGCGACCAAGCCGCGAGTCTGCTCGACTGGCCGCCCGAGAATGCGAACGCTGCCCACATCGGGGCGAACAAATCCCAAGATCGTTTTGATCAACGTCGACTTGCCAGATCCGTTGGGCCCGATGACGCCAACCATTGTGCCGCTCGGAATCTGCACGGAAACGTCCAACAAAGCGGCGATCTGTCCGTAGCTAACCGTGACATTTTCGACTTCGATCGCAAATGGTTCCTTGGTGCGAATCACGGCGACTCCACATCTGAATTAGACGTCGCGACAAAAATGATCGCCCCGGTCACAAGCGGCTGCCCCGGCTCAGACCAAAAAGTTTCCTCGGCAACAGGAGCGCCGTCCTGGAATACTTGGATGCGTAAACAACCGGACTCGGTTGCATCGCCGATTTCGGAAACGTGGGCTTGCACGATAATCTCGTTTCGACCGACGATCACTTGGGGCAGGCGTTCGACAACAAGCCTCGTCAATCGCGGCAGCTCCTCTGAACGGGCAACCACGATTTGATCCGCCAAGCGAACTTCGATCGCCGGTAAATCAAATGCAGTGCTCGGCTCACAATCGAAAGTACACGTGATCTCAGCGGAAAAGTCGCCGCTCGCTTGTTGCAAGCTGACAATCGAAGCGGTGGCTCTCACTCGGTCGGCGAATTTCGTGTACGCATAGATACTGGCCACCAGCAACATCGTTCCCAACAGACAAAGAATAGGACGCATGGCACTCGGCTCGCTGGTGTTACTTGAGGGCGGCGATAATCGTCACAACATTTTCGCGCATCATGCCGATATACGATTCGCCCGCTGTACCGGGAGCCCCCATCGCATCGGAATACAATTCGCCACCGATCTGAACGGCTGCGTCATTCGCGATTTGCTGCAACAGCTCACGGTTCAGCGTCGTCTCGATAAAGATCGCCTTCACCCCCAGCGCGCGAATCCGTTCCACGACGGCTTGTCGCTGTTCAAGACTCACGTCGGTCAGCTCACCCGTCGTCCAGCCCTGCGGACTGTGAGCTTGAAAACGATAGCGCTGGCAAAAGTAGCCGAAGGCGTCGTGATGCGTGACGAGCACGCGGCGCTCAGCCGGAATTAAACCGACTTGGCGACGGATCCAACCATCGAGTGCGACCAACTGAAACTGATAGGCTTCGGCGCGGCTGAAGTAAGCGTCGCGATTTTTCGGATCGATTTTCGCGAGCGCATCGCGAAGGTTCTTCACGTACTGCCATGCGTTTGCCGGATCGAACCAAGCGTGTGGATCCTGAATTGATTTGCCATGGTGATCGAGCATATTCGGCTTCACGCCGGTAACACATGTCACCAATGGCTTGTTGGCCGACTCCGCGATTTGCTTCATCCAATTGCCGCCTTCGAGATTCCATCCATTCTCCGCGCAGAGAGTCGCACGATTTACAAGCGCCGCATCTTCGGTGTTGACTTCGTAGGTATGCGGGTCTTGACCGGAACCCAGCACGCTGCGGACTTCCCAGTCGTCTCCCACAAGTTGCCGCGCGAAATCGGCGACTTGGGTCGTGCTACAGACCAGCAGCGGCCGCTCGGCCTTCTGAGCCCAAGCCGTGCCGCAAAAACAAATCCCCAGCAAAACCAGGATGGATGCTCTAAAGAACCGTGCCATTGTAAAAGCCCTTGGGAATCGCTGCGATCTTCGTTTCGACGGGACATTGTATCCGAATCGGCGGGCTGCCACATGCCAAGCGATTCCTGATTCTTGTGGCGGGAATTGCGGACAGCTAAAATCGAAACCACGCTTTTTTGTTTGTGGTGCAGTACTTTTTGGGGAGTATATCGTCATGCGTCGAATCTTCGCGATGGCTCTAGTTTTGTCTTTGGCAGTCAGTGCGGTTACAAGTTTGGCGATCGACAATCCTCGCGGAGGCGACGATCCGAAAATCGCGTTTGTTACCAACGGCATCGCGAACTTTTGGAAGATTGCGGAAACCGGCGCGCTCAAAGCTGGCAAAGACCTTAAGTGCGAAGTGACTGTCAAAATGCCGCCGAGCGAAGGTGGCCGCGCCGCCAATCAAAAACGGATTCTCGAACAACTGTTGAGCCAAGGAGTGAACGGCATCGCTGTAAGTCCAGTTGATCCCGCGAACCAAACTGACATCTTGAACGAAGTCGGCAATAACTCCTGTTTTATTACGCATGATTCCGATGCGCCAGGAACGAATCGCCGTTTCTACGTCGGCATGACCAACTATGATGCCGGGCGAATGACTGGTGAACTCGTTAAATCCGCTCTGCCCAATGGCGGCAAGATCGTGTTGTTCATCGGATCGATGGAACAAGATAACGCCAAGCACCGCCGCCAAGGTGTTATCGACGAGGTCCTCGGTCGCTCACACGATCCCAGTCGCCGCGACGATCCAGCCAAGGAAATCAAAGGTGGAAAATACACATTCGTGGCGACGCTGGTTGATGACTTCAATGACGTGCGCAAAAAAGAACTCCCCGAACAGACGTTGGCTAAGTACGACGATATCGATTGCATGGTTGGACTTTTCGAGTACAACCCGCCGTTCATATTCGACGCGTTAAAGAGCGCTGGTAAGCTTGGCGAAATCAAAGTCGTAGGCTTTGACGAAAACGATCGCACGCTGGAGGAAATTGCCAACGGCAATTGCGTCGGAACTGTCGTCCAAAATCCATATATGTACGGTTACAAATCAGTCGAAGTTCTCCACAAGCTCATCAAAGGCGAGAAAGTGGAAAGTAAAGACGGCTTTATCGACATCCCCGCGCGCAAGATCACAAAAGAAAACGTGGCCGAGTTCCGCAAAGAGCTGAAAGCGTTAGTTGGACAGAAGTAGCGGTGAGATTTCTGATTTCAGATTTCTGATTTCAGATTGGATGCTGATCCAAAGAATCCAGTGGCCGATGCACCACTCTTTCAATTTGAAATCAGAAATCAGAAATCGAAAATGCCCCCTCCCATCCTCGAAGTTGATCGCGTTTGCAAAAGCTTTCCCGGAGTCGCAGCACTCAGCGACGTGAGTCTTGAGCTGATGCCCGGCGAAGTCTTGGCGGTCATCGGCGAAAACGGCGCGGGGAAAAGCACGCTGATGAAAATTCTGGCCGGCATTCAGTCGCCGGACTCGGGTGAAATTCGGATCGACGGTTCGCCGCAACGAATTCAATCGGTTCAAGACGCCACACGGCTGGGGATTGCGCTGATCCACCAAGAACTCAACTTGTGCGATAACCTTGATATTGCATCCAATATTTTCCTCGGGCGCGAGCCGCAGCGATTTGGCTTTGTTCAGCACCGGAAAATACAGGAAGACGGCCGCGCCATTCTGAAGTCCATTGGATTGGACACGACAGCCGAAACGATCGTACGGACTCTGTCGATTGGCCAACAGCAAATGGTGGAGATCGCCAAAGCCATCTCGACTAGCGCGCGAATCGTGATCATGGACGAGCCGACCAGTAGCTTGTCGCAAAAAGAAACGGACCGACTGTTCGAATTGATCGGTCAATTGAAAGCTCGCGATGTCAGCGTCATTTACATCTCGCACCGCTTGAGTGAAATCCAGCGAATCGCGGATCGAGTCGAAGTGTTGCGGGATGGCCGCAACGCAGGCGGATTAACACGCGATCAAATCACGCATAAATCAATGGTGCAGCGGATGGTTGGCCGCGACTTGTCTAATTTTCATCCGCACAAGCCGTTGGAGCCGGGTGAAGTCGCACTCGACGTAACCGGTGTTCGGACGTACGCTTTTCCAGCGCACTCCGTCCATTTGAAAGTCCGGCGGCGCGAAATCGTTGGCCTGGCTGGCTTGGTCGGTGCGGGGCGTTCGGAGTTGCTCACCACGCTTTTCGGAATACATCGTCCGCTCGCTGGACATGTTGCGGTCGACCGAAAAATTATTGCCAGCGAAAACTGCCGCCAAGCAATCGCCGCCGGAATGGCCCTCGTTCCCGAAGATCGCAAAGCCCAAGGCGTCGTCGTAGAAATGCGGGTGCGCGAAAATATGTCACTCTGCCAACTTGAGCAACAAGCACGCGGACGATTTTTTATCGACCATCGCCGCGAACGAAAGTCTGTTTCGGAGTTAACGGAAAAACTCGGCATTCGAACTCCGTCGATCGAACAATTCGTCAAGTTGCTCTCCGGTGGCAATCAACAGAAAGTCGTCATTGGCAAATGGCTGGCGTGCGCGCCCAAAGTCTTGTTGATGGACGAACCGACGCGCGGCGTTGATGTGGGTGCCAAGCAAGAAATCTATCGTCTGATGGACCAAATGGCCGGGCAAGGAGCAGCGATCTTGTTCGTCTCCAGTGATATGGAAGAAATCTTGGCGATGGCCGATCGGATTCTGGTGATGCACCAAGGACAAATCGCGGGCGAATTGCTCCGACACGAATTCAGCGAGCAAGCCGTAATGAATTTGGCGACCGGATTGGTAACTGTCGCCATTTGATCGCTTGCGAATTGGTCGCTACCAGCCAGCGCCGGATTGTGCCAAAATCACAACGACGCTGTGCGCTTGTCTCCGTGAACTCTCGCTGAAAAACCCGGTAGGAGGAACTATTGTTTTAGCATAAGACTCCCGCGCGCCAACGCCGAAGCGGCGGTTAAACGAAAACTCTCAACACTGAAAACTGAACACTGTTCTCTCCGCTCTCAACTTTCAACTCTCCACTCTCAACTCGCCCATGAACAACAAAATCACCGGCATCCTTTTGCTGTTGCTCTATGTGTGCATCACGACGGCGCTTTTAAATGATGCGTTCATTGGGCCGTTCAATTTGCAGAACTTGCTTCGCTATGTTTCGTTATTTGGAATTATTGGAATTGGTGCCGTATTCGTCATCATCACTGGCGGCATTGACTTATCGATCGGCTCGATGGTTGGGCTCAC
>JANMEB010000234.1:0-7416 GCA_031376585.1 Planctomycetota bacterium
ACTTGATGCAGACCGTGCTCCATCGTTTGTTTCGGGTAGCTGAAGTCCGTATCGAGACCGCCGGAGGGAGTGAGCCCGAGGCCAAGTTGCGAGTCTTGTCGCTGCAACAAATCGAAAGCCTGCGATCGCGGATTTTTGAGCGGGCCATTGCGACGAAGGCCGAATCAAATTCGGACGCGTTAGTCCAAGCGACTTTCGAAAAGGCTGTCGTCGACGAACCAACAGTGCGATTACTTCGAATTCCAACCGCGCTTTTGATCAAAGCTGGACTATTGAGCAATCGAGGCATGATCATCGTCGGGGCAGCCATTGGTGCAGCGATGCAATTTGCACCCTGGGAAAACAGCTTTTTTTTCAATCCGGTGCGAATGCTACGCTTTCTGCCGTGGCAAGCCTTAGAAAAGCAGTGGATCTTGGCAATCGTCGCAATCGTTTTCGTGTTGATTTTAATGCGAGTTTTTTCGGCAGTCTGGTACGTTTTGCGGTTTCACGGTTATGTTTTGGAACGTCGTGGTGACGAATTTCGGATTCAGTGCGGACTTTTTTCCAGACTCTCAGCAACGGTTCCTCGGCGTCGTATCCAATTAATCAGCATTCACCGAACTTTGCTGGGCAAATCCTTGGGGATCGCCTCGATTCGGATCGAAACCGCCGGTGGCGCTGGCACGAGCACAGAAGACTCTGCGTCGAGTATGTCTCGCCGCTGGTTTATTCCTGTGATTGATGAGAAAGATGTTTCGCGAATCGTAAGAGAAATTCGACCCGAGTTGGATTGGAATGAAAAGGCATTGCCGTGGTCTGCTCCGTCGCCTCGGGCTGCCCGGCGCATGCGTCGGCTGGCATTGTTGATTGGTTTGGCGGTCTCGGGTATCGCGATTTGGAATTTGGCTTGGTGGGGAGTGGTCGTGGGCGCCGCTGTTTGCGCTTTCGCCTACTGGTTTGCCGGCAAGAAGGCGGCAGCGATGCGGTACGTCCGTTCGGAATTCGGAATTGCTTATCGCAGCGGACTGCTTACCAAAAAATGTTCCATCACGTTTCTGGAAAAGGTACAATCCGTTTGGCTCGATCACTCGCCCTTTGATCGGCGCTGGAAAATGGCAACCTTGTGCATCGACACGGCCGGATCCGGTCCGGCGGAGCACAAGATTCAGGTTGGCCTGCTAGAAGAAAACTTTGCCCAGAAGGAACGCGCCGAAATTGCGTTGCGTGCCTCAGCCAAGTCGATGGCGTTGGGTTAGTTCGAAATGCTTCGCCGCCAGAACCATGTGCGAACTGAGGCAGAAGTTGACTGTTAGAATCGTTGTCGCGAGCTGAATTACCCTGATTACTCGGAGCCAAAATGAAAATCGCACGCATCCTGGTTTATCAAGTCGATTTGCCGTTGCGCGAAGGTAACTACAACTGGTCCGGCGGAAAATCTGTCGCGGTGTTCGACAGCACGATCGTAGGGATTGAAACCGACGCAGGAATCACTGGGTGGGGCGAAGTTTGTCCTTTGGGTCCGGCGTATTTACCAGCGTATGCCCAAGGAGTTCGTGCGGGAATCGCCGAGCTGGGTCCGAAACTGATCGGGTCCAATCCCTTGGAACTTGAGAGTCTCAATCGGCAGATGGACCGCGCGCTCAAGGGTCATCCGTATGTGAAGTCGGCGATCGATATCGCTTGCTGGGATATCCTTGGTCAACTTGCGGGCGTTCCGATTTGCACATTATTGGGAGGGCGGTATGGCGAGTCCTATCCGCTTTACCGTGCGATTTCACAAGACCATCCTGAATCGATGGCGGCAAAAGTGGCGGAATATCGCGCCCAAGGATACCAAAGTTTTCAGCTCAAAGTCGGCAGCAATCCTGATGTGGATGTCGATCGAATTCAAGCCGTTTCAGAAAAGTTGCAAGTCGGGGATGTGTTGATTGCCGATGCGAATACCGGTTGGCTCAAGCATGCAGCGATGCGAGTCGTGCGGGCCGTGCGCGATGTCAACGTTTACATTGAACAACCGTGCCTTTCGTACGAAGATTGCCTTGCCGTTCAACGCCGCACCGATCATCCTTTTGTATTAGACGAAGTCATCGACGGCATCCCAATGATTCTGCGCGCGGCGCAAGATTTATCAGCCGACGTGGTGAACGTCAAAATCAGCAAGTTCGGTGGCTTGACTCGCGCTCGGCAAGCACGCGACTTGTGCATCGCGTTGGGAATTGCGTGTACCATCGAGGATAGTTGGGGTGGCGATTTCACGACAGCAGCCATTTCTCACTTAGCACATTCGACGCCTCCGGAGTTTTTATTTACTTCGACGGATTTCAACAGCTACGTCACCGTGGCGACAGCGAGCGGAGCGCCCCAGCGAAAAGATGGTCGAATGGCGGCCCCGGCCAAACCTGGTCTAGGCTTGACGCCTTTGCACGACGTCCTCGGCAAGCCGGTTCTCGATATCAGTTCGGCGGATTAGTGCCGGACGTTGGGATCTCAGGCGCTAAAAAGGTTTTTATGAGTCGCGCACGAATAAGGTTGCCGTGCGTCTGCGGCCCAAGCTTTGTATCGTTCTGCCCGATTTGATAAAGGGCTATCGCGTCTTCATTTTGGTCGAGCATTTCGTGCGCTCGACCAGCCAAGTAGGGCACGCTCGCTTTCCAATGCCCGCGGTTGTCGAGCGCCTCGACTCGCGCGAACCACGTGTTCGCGGTTGATGGGTCATTGTTTTCGAGGTGGCAAAGCCCGAGAAAATACGTTGCGTCGCCACGCACCAGTCGCATTTGAGCCTTCACAGCCGCAAGTCGCTGTTGGTATTCAAGTTGCGACAGCGCTTTTCTTTGGATTCCGACTGCGTGTAAGACAGTTTCATGATTGTCCAAGTTATCGATCAAATCGTCGGTATAAATAACGATCATCGTGGAAAACAGCTCAAAGGCACCTTTAACTTTTACGCCGCGCGGCGATTCTAGCTTATTCAAAAAATACTTGTTCTTGGCCGTGCGCAAGCGAACGTAGCCATCGATGTATTCCTCGTCTCCATAATGCCACGCAAGCCGATCGCGAATGTCGGCGTTAAAGCGGCTTTGCTGTATCCCTTCGTTAACTCCGGCGCGGAACTGATGAACGTAAAATTCTGCAGGCCATAGTCGCACGTCTTGGATTAGCGGATTGGACTTCAATCGTTCGGCAAACTGGCTTGGATGGCTTGTGCAGACGATTCGCTTTTGGCCAGTCAAACTTCTTTCCAAGACGGCCATTCGTTTGGTAAGCGATTCCAAGGGAGCATCGATTAAGGCGACCACCGGAGCCGACAATATTTCCGAGTCAAGCCAATAGTCGCTGTCGTCGCTGGTCGACTCGTCAACCGTGAGATCCAATGACTTGACAAGTCGCGGATTCTTTCTGACATCGGCCAGCGTCGCGAATCGTCCCTCGGCAGTTCCTGGAATCGGCAATCCCAAACGCGTGTCAAACAAAAACAAGTGCTCGCCAATCACAACCGCCGGCAACCAGGGCGTTAGCTTGTCGTTGGGTGCCGACGAATCGGTTGGCGAAGCAAATGCCAACATTACGACATCGATATTTCGTTGCTGAGCCAACTGCGCGAAAACTCTTGCTCGCTCCAAGTCGTCGCCGCGGCCATAGGTCAGCAATTGCCAATTGAAGCGTTGATATCCGGGACCGCCGACTCCGCTGGACGGTGCCCATTTGCTATCGACTTCGGCAAGATACTTTTCGTCGACGTCTTGGGGGCTGGGCCAACCGGCTCGATCCAGCAAATAAACATTGCGAATGGTCCAATCAAACAACTTGCATGCGTCGGCAAGGTGCCGAGCTTGCTCGTCGCTCAATTCGGGATGCACAGCACGCAGTGCCTTTGGAAAAGCATCGTCGATCGATTCCGTGGCCGCAATCGCATTAATTTGCTTAGTTAGCGGTGGCCAAAAAGTTCGGAAAACCGGACGCGACGTAATCGTATCAGCAAGTGCTTTGAACCAGATTTGTCCCTGCAAATAATGCGGGTCTAGCGCCTTGAAGTTCTCGCTCGCGAGATCGTCCAGCAGCGGTTTGACTTCGGTGGGCAATGTCTCGAGCAACGGATCGGGTTGCCACGCGAATTCATCAAATGTCACGCTCTCGTCGGAAATCCAACGGTTTAATCCGCCGGAAACCTTTTCCTCGATTTCGTTCATCGCGAACTGATCTTCGCTGAACAAGTAGTCGATCGTCACGTCAAGATTGTCCGACGACGCCATTTGCACTTGGGTCGACACGTCCACCACGGTGGCTTGCGGCGTGCAACCCGACATCGCAATACAAATACAAAATCCAACAACGTCAATACGAGTAAGTCGCATAAGTCCTAACAGTCCTTTGAGTCGCATGAGTCTCTTAATTGAACGGAGTTGGTCGATTGACGTTCGGCAATAGCTCCCAACCAACGCAACGATCCATCCCAAACTATTTTGATCGATCGACCGTCAGTTGGCCAGTCCATGCGCTGCTTCGCGAATGCGAATAAGCCCGTCCAATAACCGCGATACTTGGTCCAAGGGAAGCATGTTGGGGCCATCGCTGGGCGAAGCATCGGGATTGGGATGCGTTTCCAGAAAGAGGGCGTCGATGCCAACGGCAACGGCGGCGCGAGCGAGTGGCTCGATCATGGCCCGATTGCCGCCGGTCTTGCCGCCGGAAGAGCTGGGAAACTGGACGCTATGAGTCGCATCAAATACGACCGGAACACCAAACGAACGCATGATGGGTAGTGACCGCATATCGTTCACAAGCTGGCCATATCCAAAAAACGTCCCTCGCTCCGTCAACAAGATATTCTGGCAACCACCCACCTCGAGTTTCTTCACCACAAATTGCATGTCAGCGGGGGCCATGAACTGGCCCTTTTTTACGTTAACAGCCCGACCGGTTAACGCAGCGGCTTGCAACAAATCGGATTGCCGCGCAAGGAACGCGGGAATTTGCAGCAGCTCGCAGACTTCGGCAACCGGCATCGCTTGGGTCGATTCGTGAATATCAGTTGTAACCGGAACGCCGAACCGGTCGCGAATGTGTTCCAAAACTTTGAGCCCTGCGTCCATTCCACACCCACGAAATGAATCGCCACTCGTGCGGTTGGCTTTGTCGAACGATGCTTTGAAAATCAACGAAATCTTGCGGGTTTGGCAAAGTCGCTGCAGGTGATCCGCGATGATTTGAGCCAAGTCGAGCGACTCGATCACGCACGGACCTGCGATTAACACGAGCGGCGAATCAACGCCGCAGCGAACATTGCCGATAGTGGCGGGATTGTTGGCCACGAACAAAGTCCTTCACTTGGGTTTGACTTGCGGCGGAAAAAAAACCTCCACGTTCTGCGGCCAATTTGTGTAGCCCTCGAAGAAAATGGCGGCCGTCCTTCTCGTATTGAGGTTTTGATTTAAGCTCTCACGGCGCATTTAGCCGACTTGAGGGAAGGTGAGATTGTAACCATTTTTCGGAAACGACAACACGCAGCCGTCGCGGCGAGACCTTGATTTCCAATGGCAGGTGACCGCCGGGATCACCGTCCACCTGGTACGGAACCGGCTCGTCCGACTCGATCACTAGTGTTTCGAATTTCGTGACAAAAGTGTCTTTCCATTTGCGATGCTGCCGCAAGACGACTCCGCTCGCGTAAATTACTACATTGAACAGGCTCCCACCGCGGAAGGAACACAAATCGAGCTTGCCATCCACACAACTTGCATCATGGACGATGGGCATTTGCAAAGCATATTGCGGAGCGTTGAAGACGAAGGCCCAGCGAGCGGAAAACTCCGCTCCTCCATCACAGCGAATTCGCATTTTCGGATAACGGTACTTGGTAATGGAGCGAAAAAGCGGCCAAGCATACGAGAGTCTGCTAATATTTCCGCGGCGTTGACCGTGCAACTGATGCACGACTTCCGCATCGAATCCACAGCTTGCCAATACGAGGAATACTCGGCCGTTTGCCAATCCCGCGTCCAATCGCGCGCTATGGCCAACGGCAATCGCATCGGCGAATGGAACCGGGTTGCTCGACACTCCCAGATGTTTTGCCAAAAGGTTTTCGGTCCCTAGTGGATAAACCGCCAAAGGTGTATTGGCGGTCAATCGATTGGCAACCAATGCTGCCGTGCCGTCTCCCCCCGCCGCAACGACGGCTCGCAATTGTCCGGCCGTTTGCAACCGTTCAGATTCGGCGGCAATGCGTTCAATGTCTGTTTCAAATTGAACGTCTAACCCTCGATCACGCAATGCTTCCGACAGCCGCGAGATGGGGCTTTCCGATGACGTCGCACCGGCCTTGGGATTAAAGCCAATTAAAACCGTTCGGCATGCGGGGTTTATAGGTTCTACTCGATCGTTGTAGTCCATAGCGATTCGGAGGTTCATGGTACCTGTGTTTGAAATAGACAATTGCAGCAGATTAACGCAGGCTCATTCCGCACACCAATCCCGGTTTCGCGATTAGCGATGGAAAAGTGAGTGTGGAACTGCGGCCTTTACGCCGGACTCTACACGACATGCAACGGGGCAGGGCGAATCGCAAACCCAGGAATGCCGCGTAAACAGGCCACCGGCATGGCAAGTGTCACGCTGACGAGCGTCGAAGTGAGCCCGAAATGGGTCACACGAAGGGAGTTGCGAACTTTGCCCGCAGCTTTGGTATGCCGGTTGCATTAAGTCCAAGTGCGAGAGGTCGCGATTGCGATTTCTCTGGCCCGTGAGGCCCCGGCGCATTTAGTAAAATGGTAAGCCTTGCCCCTGACCGTTTTGCAACGTCAAAATGTTTTTGGCTCGTCGGCGGCCTCGCACGAATTCATTTTCATTTTATTCACGCGACGGCTGGGCAAATTTCGGCAAGGAGGCAATCAACGCAAAAGCAAATCGAACGGAATCGCAAGAAATCTTGTCATCCGGTTATACGAGAACTTCCAACCCCATTGATCGGCTGATCGAGCACTCGATCACCGCAATTCGATGATCCTGACGCTTCCCGCTGGAACCGCGAGCGTTAGTTGTTGATCGTTCGTCGGATTAACCGACAAGACATCGTCCGGAGCGAGCCAGTCCGCAGCCGAGTGAATAGTGAAACTGGCACGGATCGTGACGGTTTTGTTTTGGCGATAGTCCGTTGGCGTGATTCCTTGTTGCGGCTTGGCTTGGCCTGCGGGATTGAGAAGCGTGATGAACCATGCATTTTTGCCACGATTGATCAACCATTCGACGTCGCCGTCCACTTCAATTGGCATTTGACCTCGACTCATATGCGCAAGCAACAGCGTGCTGACCGGGTGCAGCGACCGCGAAATCGTCAATCCGCGGGGTACCGCCAAAACAACAATTCGCCCGGCTCCCCGATTCGACATGGCACAAAATGCATCTCCCGACTCGGTCGTAGCCAGACTTTGCCATGTG
>JANMEB010000250.1:0-18589 GCA_031376585.1 Planctomycetota bacterium
GAAAGGGCGAAATAGTTTGGCCTAATCCCAAACGTACCGTTCATCGAAGTCAATTTGGTGTCGCCTAAACAACAAGCGTAGCTCATCCTGAAAGGACATTTTGTTGTGGTGCTCATCTTGGTTTTCAATGTACGAGACAACGTCTTGAGAATTCGATTGGCTAACGGAAAAAGCTGCATATCCTCCTTGCCAATAAAATTCGGGATTGCTGGTGCCGTCATTCGTCTTCATCCATTTCGAACTCCCCTTCTTAACTTCTTCAACCAAGACCTTCAAAGCATGATTCTTGGAAAGGGAAAACAGCACGTGGACATGATCTTTGTATCCTCCGATGACGACTGCGGAACTTTCCCATTGCTTGAATATTCCAGCTTGGTATGCCCAGAGTTTGTTCTGAATTTCGCTTGAAATCCACGGCTGGCGGTGTTTTGTGCTGTAAACGAGATGAACTAGGTTTTTGACAAGCGATTGCGACATTGATGGTTGGCCCCCGATGGTGTTGCCCTTTCAGGGCGATCAACAACGGAACATATTAACCCAGGGCGTCGCTTTGCGGCGATGCCGCGTCGCTGTGCCCTGGGCTTTATTGTTGTGGCCCCATTCGGGGCGACGAAAAGACGATCCGATGGGTCGTGGTTGAGGTCGGCAATGCAATTAATTGTTGCGGCCCCATTCGGGGAGGCGAAACACGAGGAAGGTATTTGTGACAAATCCTTATTCGAACGGGATTCCGGTTTTGCGACTGATGTCGCGGAGTTCTTCGACGACGGGGAGGATGAGTTTGATTCCTTGTTGGGCGTTGAGCAGTTCGGATTCGCGCTCGGGATCGCCGGGGATCATGACGCCATTGGTGCCGGGTTGGGGACGAGTTTTGCGGAAGGTTCGTATCCAGTCGTCGATCTGACGCTTGAATTCGTCGACGTCGATGAACGCATCGATCTTCATCGCGCCGAAAAAGTGGCCGATGCCTTTGCCGACGGAGCGCGTTGGGATTTCTTGCCGCAGTGCAAACGGCGGTGCCCACGGGCCCCAATTTGCGCCGCTGAGAACACAGCACAAGATGTCGACCATTGCCGCCAAACAATAGCCTTTGTGGCCCCCCATGTCGAGAAAACTACCCAGTGGCAGCAGCGCACCACCGTTGATCATGTCTTCGGGTGTGGTCGAGTCCTGGCCATTTTTGTCGATGAACCAGCCGCGCGGAGTCTGCTGTTGTTTCCGCCGCGCCATCTCGACTTTGCCAAACGCGCAAGCGCTGGTCGCTAAATCGATCACGATCGGCGGCTCTTCCAAGCCGGGAAACGCGATGGCGATTGGGTTCGTCCCCAACATCCGTTCGCCTCCATTCAGCGGCGCGACCAGCTTCGTTGAATTGGTCATTGCCCAGCCGATCAAATCGAGCTTCAGCGCTTCCAAGACGTAGTATCCCGCGATGCCGAAATGATTGGTGTGGCAAACGCTGACCCAGCCGGTGCCAGCCTGTTGTGCCTTGTCCATTGCGATTCGATTTGCCCGCGGTCCGACGACGAGTCCAAGGCCATTGTCGCCGTCGACTGTTGCGGTACTCATACTTTCGCGAACGATTTTGATTTTTGGGCGTGGATTGATCCGGCCCAACGTCAGCATGTCAAAATACGTGTGCAAGCGTGCCACGCCGTGCGATTCGATTCCGCGCAAATCGCTACAAGCCAAAACATTTGCCGCCAATTCGGCGTCTTCGTCGGGCACTCCAAAGTGCATGAACGTCTTTTTGGAAAAATCGCGTAACACCTCAATCGGAAAAATTGCCGTCGCCTGTTCGCTCATTGCAAAAACTCCTGAAATGAAAGCCCGATTGTAAACCAGTCTTAAACTGCGCCCCAGTCGGCTCGCCAGTCGAGTAGGATAGTGGCAATTGCCAGCGATGGTAAACAGTATTTGCATTCGTGGAGTTCAAGGGCAGGGGAGATGGCCGATTCACCGAAAGTCATACTCAGCGGGTTCGCCGACGAAGCAGCGCCGGAAAAAACGCTCGATCAACAGTTCTCCGTGTTTGCCGCCTTGGGTTTGAGCCATTTCTCGATTCGATTTCTCGATGCGGGATGCGGAATCAAAAACGTCTTGCAGCTTTCCGACGCCGAAGTCACCACGGTGCGAACGCGAATGTCGGAATTTGGCTTGCGAGTTTCGTCGATTGGCTCGCCAATCGGTAAAGTCAAATTGCTGGATGTCGTGGACGGTACTAACAATCGATATATCGATCCACGCACGTACTTGAACCAAGACGTTCGCCGCGCGTGCGAGTTGGCTCAAGCCTTTGAAACGCGGTTGATCCGCGGGTTTTCATTTTACCCGCCGCGCGATTCAAGCGCCGAAGCTTGCCTCGACCAAACCGTGGATCGGTTGCGCGAGATCGTCACAATGTGCGACGAGTGCGGATTGACGTTTGGTTTAGAAGTCGAAGCGAATTTGGTTGGGCATACGGGATGGCTGCTGGCGGAAATTCACCGCCGTGTGAATCATCCGGCGTTGGTTTTGGTTTTCGACGGCGCGAACTTGTGCATTCAAGGCTTTTCGCCCGAGCAGATTTTCGAACAGTACGTGGCGATGAAGCCAGGATTGGGGTGGCTGCACGTAAAAGATTATCGTCATGCGAGTCCACCTCCCGATTTGGTACGAGAAGACAAGACTACGAAAGCTGGCTCTATCGACGAGGAGGCGCTGAACCAATTCGTTCCGGTAGGTTTAGGAGAATCGGCTTACGGGCGTGTTTTTGACGACTTGCGAAGCTACCTGCCGCACCTGTGCGCGAGGTTGGCACAACGGAATATCGACGGGGTCTGCATGGAGTTAGAGCCGCACTTGAAGAAAGGCGGGCAGTTCGGTGGCTTTAGCGGCGCGGACGGTTTCGGCGTCGCGCTGCGCCATTTATGCGATTTGTTGGACGCAAGTCACATAGGCTATGAATTGCGCCAGTGGCCCGGCATTCCTGCCGCCCACTAATTTCAACTTTTGGCCTTTGACTTCGTGGCTCGGGATAACCCGACGAATTTAAACATTGGGACGAGCGCGATTGCCAGGCTCGCGAAGCCAGCAAGCATCGATACGTCGAACAGCTTGGCACTCATAAACATGAACAAAACGCCGAAACCCAGTATGGCGATGGCCAACGCCAAATAGGTCAACTTGTTGGCGCGATGGCGCTGCTTGACACTTGTCGCGATCGCGGCCCGATTCGAATGGTTGGCGAGTTCACGAAACGCGTTCAGGTTGGCCTTCTTTTCTGGCGCGACTGTTTTCGGTATGAATTCTTCTAGCGTCATCGCTTGCGTCGGTTTCTCAACTACGACCGGCGCAGGTTGAGCTGCAGCCACGGCGACAGGCGGATTCTGACTTACGGACGTAGGTTGCGATGAAGCCGATCGCTTCAACAAGCGATTCATGTATTCTTGGACGTCCAAATCTTCGTGAGCGTGTGGCTCGAGGCTGGGCAAACGATGGGCGTTCGCCGGCGCGGACGTAGTGGGAGCAGCTTGAATACTCACTATTTTTTCGGCTGACTTAGCCAAATCAGACGTACCGACCGCAATGTCGTCGGGAAGATCAAACGACAAATTGCCGGCGGCTTTCATGCGCGCCAACACGTCATCGACGCTGGAAGGAGTCGTATTCGAACTCGACATCTAAATTCTCCAAAATTGCAAAACGCTATGAGTTTGCGGTGTTCGTGTCAAAGTCAAAAATAGGTCGCGATTGTTTAGTGAAAGATCACTCCCTGCACGTCGTCGTAACGGGAAAGTTCACACGTCTGGTGGTTGGTGCTGTAGCAATTGGTTTGCCAACAGACTGAATAGCTGTTGACATCAAAATTCGAATCGGTGTTATCGATTTCGATTACGTCTACGCCGGACCAGATTGGCTTGGACTGCGGACGAGTGGCTTGAACGCTCACGTCGATCACAAGCGGTTTTCGTATTGGTTCCGACCATGGTTGAGTTGGCACAATCGGCGGCTTGGGCTCGAAGTCATCTAGACCTTGCTTTTCGACGCTGGATTCTTCGATAGCATTGGGCGATGTGGTTGCGGAGTCATTACGGTCACAGCAAACGATTGGCGTTGAAATGGGCGAGGGATCGTTGGAGTAAGCAGTTTCCGGCGCGGATTCGATTTTGGGAGCGGCGATGTAACCTACATCCTCGTCGCCATAAACGCTTGGTTCGAGAATCGACTTATATTCGGTTGGATTCAAGAACAAGGTCATGTTGCCCGCAGACGAATCGTCGTCAAGTTTTGGAGGCTCAAGCCGACCAAAATAGCTGTGGGGTGTCGTCTCCTCTTCGCCGAAGGTCTGCTTTGCGT
This sequence comes from Planctomycetota bacterium, assembly GCA_031376585.1. Classification (GTDB taxonomy): domain Bacteria; phylum Planctomycetota; class Planctomycetia; order Pirellulales; family Pirellulaceae; genus JANMEB01. The sequence continues at coordinate 4,339 of JANMEB010000250.1, forward strand.
CAGCTATCGCGTTGTCGAACGATTTATTTGGTGAATCGAATTGAGGCGCCGCGGCAACTTCGGTTTGGCGAATCAAACGCAAACGAGATGCACCGCAGGAAACTTCACTGCCGACCGCAATCCAAACGTCCCGCTGAACTTGGTTGTTAACCATTACTTCGCCTTGAATCGTGCGAACGGTCACGCCATCATTGCCTTGGATTACCAAGCATCGAATCGGCGGAGTTGAATCGTTGTCATCGGCGGCCTCAAATTGCAAAACGACTTTCGGCGCGGTCAGCTCAAAAATCGAGCCCTGTTGGTGGCCGCTCAAGCTGCAAAACGCCATCGGCTTGTTCTGCGACGAGCGGGCAAAATTGTTCAATGAGGATAGTTCGGACATGAGGATGCGAGAAGCAATAAAAGATTCAATGGCATAGTGCGGAACGATTCCGCATTAGCATCTAGCTTGATAAGCCGGATGGGTCAAATCAGCGATCGGTCTAACTTTCAAACTCCGGCAATTGACTCTGCGCAACCGTCAAGATTCGTACAGCCGAATCCAAACGAGTTCAGTCAGTCGGCGACAATGGCGATGTGGCGAAAATCCAACACGTGCAATTTTTCAACGAACTGTCTAGCAAATGAGGTTCGCTGGCAACCATTCGCTTTTGTTTGCGCGGGCCGAGCGAAATAATAGTTGGCGAAAGATTTGATAGCGGGAAACTTCGGGCGTGGGCACACCTGCGTACTATACTTCCGAGCGTTGATAATCGGCGGGTTTAATTTTTTCGCGTTCGGAACGAACCAAACGCACCGCAATGATGACTCGACGCGTGAACCCTAAAGTTTTTCGGCAACGGCCGAATTACCCGCTGACCCAGCGGACATATCAAGGAACCCCCATGTCCAAAAAAAATTCTCACAAAGACATGCGCGATCTTTTGATCAAGCGTCGTGATGCGCTGCGACAAGCGCTTGCCGGAGACCTCAGTCTCTTGCAGCAACTGCGACAAGAGAGCGGCGACATTATCGATGCCGCGATCGACAACTCTTACGAAGACGTCAGTTCGCAGATGGTCGAAGTCGAAAGCCGCGAGCTGGTCTTTATCCAACAAGCTCTCGCGCGGATAGAGTCCGGCACCTACGGCCGCTGTGAGTCGTGCAACGCAGTCATCTCAGCGGCCCGCCTTCAAGTCCTACCCTACGCGACGATGTGTATTAAATGCCAACGCGAATCGGAGGCCGAGGGCGACTCCCAAGGTCGATCGATGGACTGGGCTAGACTTGTCGATGCGAATCCCACGGACGAAGTTCGGATTAACGATATCGACTTTAACGTCTCGTGATAAACCTTGCGGGTTGCACCGACCGCTCCCGCGAAACTTCAGATTTTTCCACGAGAAACTATTGTATCGCACACCCTTTCGCCCTTAACTTCAATGTCCATAAGCCGCGCACCCCAAAAATCATTCATGTTAAATCGTACGGTCATGATCGTCGCCACGCTGATCGCAGCGTTGGCCGCGCCGAACGGGCTTGCCCAAGCCCCGGTCGATACTTCGCGCGAACATGCGTTTGAAAAACTTCGCGAGCAAGTTGACGGAAATAAGTCTCAACTGAACTTCCTCCGACAACTCGTCCAGTTAGTTCAACCGACGATCGTCCACATCGAAGCTAAGAAAGGATCGAACGAAAAAACTGGCAAGCAATCCTTTATCGAGGAAGCCGGTGCCGGCGTACTCGTCGAAGTCAGCGGGCGCAAGGCCGTCCTCACCAATCGCCACGTCATCGTCGATTCCCAAGTCGATGACATCCATGTTCAACTAAGCGATGGGAGGTTTTTTCATCCGATCGATTTGCGAATGGACCGGGATTCCGATATCGCCGTCATGTACATCGACCAACCCGACGTCAACGTCGCGCGAATGGGTGACAGTGAAGACGTCGAAATCGGTGACTTCGTGGTCGCAATCGGCAGCCCGTTTGGACTTGACCACAGTGTCAGTTACGGAATCATTAGCGGCAAAGGGCGTCGCGATCTTGAACTGGGAACCAACGGCGTTCGCTTTCAAGACTTTTTTCAAACGGACGCGGCGATCAATCCGGGAAATAGCGGCGGGCCGCTCTTAAATATTCGCGGCGAAGTCATTGGGATCAATACGGCGATCGCCAGCAACAGCGGCGGCAGTGACGGAATTGGGTTTACGATTCCCATCAACATGGCGATGCAAATCGCGAGCGAGCTCACCGAATTTGGTTACGTGCGGCGCGGGTTTTTAGGTGTATCGCTCGATTCGAGTTACACCACGGCGATCGCGGTCGAAGTCGGCTTGAATACGAGGTTCGGCGCCCGCGTTTCCGCCATCACGCCTGACTCACCGGCGTCGACGACTGATCTGCAAGTCGGCGACATCATCTTGAAGTTCGACAGCAAAGTCGTCGAAAACGATTCGCACCTAGTGAGCCAAGTCAGCCAGACGTCGATTGGCCGTCGCGTCGAACTCGAAGTCTTTCGCAACGGTAAGCGGACCGCCGTTCACGCCGTCATCCGCGACCGCGACGAATTCCAAGTCCGCAAATAAGCTGTTTGCGTATCAAGTTCTGTGAGGATGGCTCGCTCAAACTTGCTTTGTTGCGGACGCTAGACGATTGAGCTGTTCGCCAAGAGAGTGAGGGAACAAGGCGAAACTGTATTCGCGCGACCGAAGGGTGGTTGACCGAAGTAGCTCGTCGACTAGCTGACGTCGCGAATCGCGCAATTGGTCAGCTTGCGGGGACAAGATCGAAGCGAGCCGTTGATTGATATCGGAAATCGACTTGTGACGAAGAGCTACATCAACTTCCGGTCCGATTCGATCGATCCACAGTCGTTTTGCCAATATCAACTCGTGTGTCGATCCATCAGTTACGTCAATATGCTTTTCCGGATGGTATACGAGCGAACGCAATTGGTTATCAATCTCGGTGACATCATGAAATGAGACGTCGGGGCAGGAAATCGGCAAGCGTTCCGTCGTTGTTACGGTGAGATAGTGGGGCGGGACAATCTGAAAGTACTGTTTGACGATCTCGTCTGTTACTTCGTCATAAATCGAACCGCCAATACCGTGTATGAAAAGATCGCTCAAGACGATTCGTGCGAACATCGTCGTCATCAAGGCTCGCGGTCGAATGGCAATACCGTCCGCGTCAAGCTGACGAATTCGTTCGACTAGGTCCGAGCCGTTTTTGACGTGATGCTCAATCCGTAGCCGATCGTGCAATAGGATCTCGTTGGTCGATTGTCGAATGTAAAGCCTTCTGCGAATCGGCGCTGACTCGGACCAAATCCAAAACGGCGTTTCGAATTCGCGCGACCCGACTTCGAGATCGGGTACCGGGTGACTGCGACTACGGAGTTTGTGGCGGCGACGGAAATCGGCCAAGCACCGATTGTGGATGCTGGTGAACGAATCAATCCGCTCGATAATGTTGGCCACAAATTCCCAAAAGGGTTGGGTGCGACAGACGGCACTCAGCGGCAATTCGAGAGTGTTCAAGCCGAATTCGGCTTCGGTCCGATGCCGCGCCGCTGCGAAGGCTTGGCCTACATTTTCGACGCGCTGATATTCCGCCATCACTTTTGGCCAAAGCTGCGTGAGCATTGGATCGTTGACGAATGGTTGAATCGATTGCGCGACACGTTCCGCGAACGAACGAAAAATGGCTTGATCGGTAATCTTGGCTAACTCAAACGGAACGGGAAAGTCGATTCGGTCAAAGCTCACATTCTCGACGCGTGGCTTTTCCAATGAGCCAGTCGGAACGCGAATCGTAGCTTGCCGGTAATGGTCATTGTCGATGTTCAGTTGAACGGCGCTTGCCGAATACTGTTGCCCCAAACAACTTAGAACGAAATTCTTAAACCAGACGCCGGGATGGAATAGGTCCGGCTGGTGGCCAGAGAGTATGACGCGATTCGCATTAAGTTGCATTCCATTGACGTCACGATACTGACGCGTGTAATGCAGTGCAGCTTTCAATAATTCGCTTCGGGCCTTGGTTCGCAGCGTCGCCAAAAAGTTCGACGCATTGGCTTGGCCGGCGAGATTTGCTTGCCAAATAGAATTCCATTCACCTGGGGGCGGATGCAGCAAACATTCGCCCGAACGCGAAGGCGCTTTGAAGTGACGGCGAGCCGCGCTTGGCACCGCATTTCGCATCAAAGCTGCCTTTCAACTTTCAGCTTTTCGCAATCATTCGGTAAGGCGCCGATGCAACGGTCGAGAACGCGATGATAATAGTTGAGTCGAACTGCGGGATCGTCGAGCGTCGCGCCGAAGGTTCGTGCGGCATCCAAGTAAATCAATGGAACCGGCAGTTCCTTGATCCGAAATTTGTGACAAGCGGCTTGGACCCAGACTTCCAATGGCATGGCGTAACCAAATTCTGTAATTCGTAATTTGCGCAGCGACGCGACACGATAAGCCTTAAATCCGCAAAATGCGTCCGTAATGTTCAATTGCAATGAGTCGTTGATCTCATTTGTGATTTGTTGGTTAATCCATTTCCGTTCGGCAGGTGGCTCGGAATCTCCGGCGAACACCTTGAGATAACGGCTTCCCGAAACAATGTCGTAATTACCACTTACACATTTGTCGACAAACGCGAGAATCGACTGCGGTTCATGTTGCCCGTCGCAGTCGATCGTAACCAAGTATTCAAATTTTTGATCGATGGCAAATCGAAAGGCGGTCGCCAGCGCGGCACCGTAACCTCGATTGGGGGAATGTGTCACGATGGCGATGTCTTTGCGTTTCGTCAGCAAATGGGCCGTTCCATCCGTCGAGCCGTCATCGACGACAAGCACGTGCTGACTGTACTTCGCGACTTCGTCCAACACTTGGCTGACCGTTTTCGCCTCGTTGTAAACTGGGAGCGCGGTGACGAAATGATGAGTCATGTAGCACCCTTAGAAATCAAATAGTCGAAGTGTCATGCGGAACCGCCAAGCTTCGATCGATCTTGGAATCAGTCTATTCTAAAAGCGGTATTACCAACGTCAAACGATTCGGCAAAAAGTCCGTTAAGAACGGGGCTTTACGGCACCTAGAAAGTACTTATAGGGTCAGATTCTCGCTCGCTTGCCCAAACCGCAAGATCGCCAAAGCCGTTTTGAATTTGGGAGGCTAATCGCTCGATTCCAAATCGCTCGCTTTGGTAATGCCCAAGCAATATCAATGCCACATCGCGGGACTGACACTCCAGGCACGAGTGAAAGTTCATCTCGCCCGTCACAAACGTGTCGCAGCCTTGCTCGATCGCGGTCGACAACAATGAGCCGCCGCTGCCGCAAGCAACGGCCACTCGCTCGACCTTTCGCGTCGGCGAGACAACGGCTCTCACGTCGCGCATGCCAAACGTTGACTTGATGCGCGCAATCCAATCGGCCCAAACCAACGGCGTTGAAATTCGCCCCAGTCGGCCGCTCCCCAAAGACTCACTAGAACCGTCGCCCGCCAGCGCAAGCGGACGAATGTCACTCAACCCCAATCGTCCGCACAACATTTCGTTGATGCCTGACGTCCCCGAATCGAAACGAGTATGTGGACTGTAAACGGCAATACCCGCGCCGATTAGCTGCCAGAGCATTTTTCCTGAAATCGAATCCGTCGTGATCTGCGCTAATGGACGAAAGGGAAGGGGGTGATGTGAGACGATTAAATTGACGTCACGGACGATGGCTTCTTGAACGCTGGCGGGCGAAATCGTCAGACAAGTCATCACGTTTTGCGCGGCTTGGCTGCGATCACCTACCAACAGCCCGGTATTATCCCAAGACTCTGCGAGTGCAATGGGGAACAAGTTATCGAGAAATTGACAGACTTCGGCCACTGTTTTCACGCCGCGTTCCTTTCAAAAAAGCAGACTTGCTTTTATCATAAGGCCGACTTACCGCCAATCGCGTGTTTCGGCTTCGCTTCATTTATCGCCGAATCGACGCGTCGCCTAACGAAAAAAACGATCGTGCTACAGCTTAAAATTGGTCTGCAACTCGAAAGTCTCAAACTGCCGTTTCGCCAGGCTTTGCAGGTGGCGGCGGAGTTAGGCGTTCAAGCCGTCGAAATCAATGCACGAACGGAGCTTCGACCGGAGAATCTGAGTCGGACCGGCGTACGACACGTTCGCAAATTGCTCGCCGATTTAAAACTCGCGGTTTGTTCAGTCCATTTTCCCACGCGTCGCGGCTATGGCGAGGCAGAAGATCTGGAAAAGCGAATCGACGCAACCAAAGCAGCGATGTCGATGGCGTATGAACTAGGCTGCAACGTCGTCGTCAATCGAATTGGTTCGATTCCCGATAACAAAGAAGTCGACCACTGGTCGATGCTGTTGCAGGCGCTCTCGGATCTGGGTCGCCACGCACAACTTTCTGGAGCATGGCTCGCGGCACGAACGGGAGCCGACAGCGGACAGCGCTTGGCGGACTTGATCGCGGCCTTGCCCAGCGGAGCACTTCACGTGGATTTCGATCCTGGATCGCTTATCATGAATGGGCATTCGGCTGACGGCGCGATGCAAAAACTTGCCGATCACGTCGTGAGCTTTCGCGCGTTCGATGGCGTGCGCGATGGATCGGGGAGCGCAAGGCACGTACAGCTTGGACGAGGCTCGGCCGATTTTCCGCTCCTGTTCAGTTTGCTCGAAGAAAAACGGTTCGGCGGCTACGTCATCATCGAACGCCGCGCGGACCAAGATGCGGTCGCGAGCTGCCAGCAAACGATTGAATATTTGCAAAGCCTGTTTTAGAAACTTGCCTCGGCAGCGGAATTAAGTCGCAGGCAGTCATCGCTGATTCATCGGCCAAGGGTGTGGCACGTTACCGAGTTTTCGAAGGGGTGTGTTGAATCACGCGCAAAACGACGCCCTTCACAAAGCCTCAAGGACGTGCACCTACGAAGTGAAATGTCTCATTTCAATTTGTGCGAGATATCCCCGAACGAATCATCCGTCAATTTGGAATCGGCAATCTGGCAGTTCTGGCTCAATACTCCGCAACGGATGCAGGTCGTCGCGCCAGTCGCGGGGGGACCCATGGGAGTTGTCGCGGCCGCACCCAAAAAGATCGTGGCCAACCCGACCCAAAAAAGTACGGGGCGGCGCTTGGGCAGGATTAGATTCTTCTGGCTCATGACTTGACTCGAGATCTCTGCCAGCTTCGAAAGCAGCTTCATGCTGTCATGAATTTGGGCAAAAAGCGTATTTGGCTTGCTCGCGACGATTTCGTCAAAAACGGGAATTCTCAATCAATCGTCTTTCAATGTACGCAAAATCGAGGTCAGGAACAACAGGATTGGTCCTATGGGCAATTTAAGAAGCAAATTCGGGTTAGACGGTTGGTTCCGTCAGTTAGCTTCATGCTAATTGTTCCGATTAATCCTTCCGATCCAGAAATGCGTGTCGTATTGCCTTCATTCGGGAGGAAGCCAACGTGAGGATTCTAGTCGCGCTAATTTCGACGGCGCTGTTGTTGTGGGCCAGTGGCTCCACCCAGGCTCAATGGGACATCTACAACAACGATAGTCCACGGTGGAAAATGGAATCGTCGATCCTGGCATTGGATCGCCGAGGGGATGATAACGGTGTACCCCTAAGCACCGATTCGCACACACGCGCGACTCTGTTCGAATCCGGCCAAGCAACCGATTTGAATACTGCCGCCGGCGTCGACATTTCCGTGCAATTCCATCCTTATGGTGTTGTCGAAATGGAGATTGAAGGCTCTTTCGCCCGTTGGGAATCGGCCCTTGATTTCTTTGGGCCGAATCTGGCAACACCTTTCTTGCCGCCGACCTTCAGTCCCGACGAAATCAATTATCAATATGAATCAAATCTATTCAGCTTGGAGCTTAACGCGCGCCGCGAAATTGCTCCGGGTTTGACCTTTTTGTTCGGTCCGCGTTTTGTGTACTTGGAAGAAAATGCCCAAGTCGACACGACGACCACGATTATCCCGCCTCCACCTCTCCCCATTTTTAGTGCGACAACCCAAACCGTCATTGACACTAAGAACCCGATGTTCGGCGGCCAAATCGGTGCCGAGTGGGACTTCCAGTTGGCTCGCGATATCCGTGTTCACAGCTTCATCAAAGCTGGCGGTTACGAAAATTTATCGTCCGCTTTTGTCCAGCAATCCGTGACCGGATTTGACGACACCGAAAGCGACCGACAAAAAGCGGCCGGTTCGTTTGTGGGAGAAGTCGGCGGGCGAGTGTACTTCGATATTATCCCTCGGGCTTGTTCGTTTTACGCTGGCTACGAAGCCATGTGGATCGACAACGTCGCACTGGCACCGGTTCAATTCATCACGGTAAACAACGCCGACGCCGACGTTATCTTGGGAGTAACCCCGTTTGTACAAGGCGCGATCTTCGGTTTTGAGTTCGTTCACTAATAAAGTCCGCCGCGAATCGAAACACCAAATCTCCTTTTGCACGTGGACCGGCATCCCACTCCGGTCCATGGTGCGACCCAGAAGCGCAAAGGCTGCCCGCGGCAGCCTTTGTCGTTTCTTGACCGAAAAAGACGCTGTTATCCCTTGGACAGAACCAAGTGCAGAAATCAAAACGCCCTGGGTCTGACGTCAATGGGCGTCCGCTGCGGCGGATTCGGAGAGAATGAGTGTCCGACACTCTCGTTTTGAGGTACGTCCTCCGGTCCCAAGCGACCGACGTGAAACCACATCTATACCATCGCGGTTTGAGAGGCCGGTTGTTGATATCCGAAAGCCTCAAAATACTTTGACCATTCGCGGCGCACTTGGCGCTGAGTCGCTTCGTCCAGCCGAGTTGGCTTGGCCCGGTGATCGCGACGTTGATCGAGATACTCTGTAATGTTGCCGCGTACCGACTCATTGAAGTCTCCCAACGAGAGCCGCTCGTATATTTTCTGAACTTCAGCCTGAGGCGCGGCGACCAAATTTTCGAATTTGAGTTCGATCAAATTCTCCGCAGGAACTGCATCGCGTTGGGCAAAATAACCTTCGTACAAGCGTGCGTAGGAGTCCATCACGAAATCGTGAAGCTGACTATCGCTGTATCGCACAAGCTGAAATCCCTGGACTTGATCCAACGATCGCCAAAGCCGCAACGTCGAGCCGAAAACTTGAAATGGATCCCGCGACAAATGAATGAACTTGGCACCCGGAAACCATTGCGACAAAAGGCGAATGCGACCCGTGTGCGGCGGCGATTTCAGCACAAGCTGCTTGCCGCCGTAGTGATAAGTGAGCGCTTTGAAAAAATACTCCAGTGATTCGCGGAATCGGGCAACTTTTCCCGGCGAAGCGCTATCGAGATTCAACAAATCCAAATCGCCCACTTCGCGATTCGGAAAAGCCATCCGCAGATACGGCGTCGAAGCACCTAATCCACACAGCGCGAACTCATCTTCTTGCGGCAAGTGCGGTCTCAACGGCATGTCGTCCATCGGTCTACGCTGCGGCAATAACCACCCAACGAAAGGAGCAAAGAATCGCTTGGAGAGCAAAAAATGATGCGGTACAAAACAATCGTAATTGGTCGCATAAGCAAATTGCGGGTCGCACGTCAGCAACTCGTGTAGAAGAGTCGTGCCCGTCCGCCAATGCCCAATAATGAAAACCGGCGGGCGCTCGATCCGCGTTTGTTCGATTTTTGTGTGCAGCAACATCCGTTGAGCGGCCGACCAAACCGTATTAAATACGCTCATGGTTCCCACCGTACACGCCAGCGGAATTCGTGCCGGATGAATTGCGAATCGGTTCCGTCGAAGGAGCCGAACGTAATCGAGCGTTCGCATGCCGTGCCAGAAACGGGGCGACCAGAAGGGATACCAGTTTGGCTTGAAGTCGTCGGCCACGGTTTTTGGTCCGGCAAAGCGGATTGCGGGTGGGTTCACCAGAAAACTATCCGAAATCCAATAGGTTCCCCTCGCCCGCAGTTGCGGGCGAGCGGGCAGGGTGAAGGAGCGTTTAAGTGTTGCGTGAAGCGCAAGAAAAATCTATCGCCGTTGCTGAAATCTGACACGCTACATTGTAGCAAACCTGTCCCCACGCAGGGCGACTGTCGAATTCAATCTTTTGTCGTATCTTTTCGATTACCCCGCGCAATAATAAAAGCAACAGCCGACGTTTCACCAATTGAATTTTTCAAGTACCGCGAATCGACGCAATATGTTTTATCTGATCGACGGATACAATTTGGTTTTGGCAAGCGGTTTGGCGCGAACGCTGAACGGACCTGGGAATTATCTGCGAGCTCAAAGCCGGTTGCTCGGATGGCTCGCAGGCAGCTTGACCGAAATGGAACGTAGCAGAACCACTGTCGTTTTCGACGCCAAGCCAGGAACGGTGGATAAAAAGGAATTAATTGTCGATGGAATGCGTGTGCTTTTCGCCGTCGATTATCCTGACGCCGACAGCCAACTGGAGGATTTAATTGCCAAGCACTCTGCCCCCAAGCAACTTACGGTAGTCTCCAGCGATCGACGCATCCGAACGGCCGCCAAGAGTCGACGCGCACAGGCTTTAACCAGCGAAGATTGGTACGATCAAATGGAACGTCGCAAACATCAACCACCCGCACTCGCCGAACCCGAAGAAAAACCCTCCGTCGGCAACGCCGAACAACTTATTACCGAGTTCGACACCGCCGAAATTCAGCGCTTGATTGACGATGAGCCCAGGGATTACCCTTGATCGCTGAATCAACCTCATCTCGAATCGTTCTCGGATTTTAGCGTTATGGTTCGGCGCTTCAGGAATCTAATTGTTCCAACTCCTCCCAGCGCCGATAAGCCGCGTTGAGCTGATCTTTGAGTGCAGTCAGTTCGGAATTCTTCGTGACGATTAATTCGCCGGATTGTTGATAAAAGCTGGGTTCTGCCATCAACACATGAAGTTCGTTGATCTCAGCCTCAATCCGTTCGATGCAACGAGGCAATCCCAAGAGCTCCTGCTGCTCCGTGAATTTGAGCTTCCGCGCCCTGGTGGATTTGGCAGCAACCAAAGCTTCGGGTGCATTACCGACCAGAGTTCCGCGCGCGGCCGGGGGCCTCTGCCACTTGGTATTGTTTTGTCCGTTCCCCACTAGAGTCGCATAGTCCGCGTCGGAACGCTGCCGAATCCAATCGTCGAAGCCACCATCGTATTCGCTGAGGCCACCGTTCTCGAACACGATCGTGCTGGTGACTACGTTGTTGAGAAATGCCCGATCGTGACTCACCAACAGTACGGTGCCTTCAAACGCAACGAGTCGCTCTTCCAATAACTCGAGAGTCTCCGAGTCGAGATCATTAGTCGGCTCGTCCATCACAATCAAATTGGCCGGTTTGGCAAACAATTTGGCCAACAAGATTCGATTCCGCTCACCCCCTGACAAGTACCGCACTTCGGTTCGTGAGCGCTCTGGCGCGAACAAAAAGTCTTGCAAGTATCCCAAGATGTGACGCTTGTTGCCGTTGAGCTCGAGCCAATCGTATCCGTCGCCGACGTTTTGGGCGACGGTTGCGTTTTCATCGAGTTGTTGCCGCATTTGATCAAAATAGGCAATCGACAGATTAGTCCCTAGACGAACCTTTCCCATCGTTGGCGCAAGTTGTCCCAACAAGATCTTGATCAGCGTTGTCTTGCCGATGCCGTTGGGGCCAATAATCCCAATCTTGTCGCCGCGCATAATCGTCGTGGAAAAATCTCGCACGATCGGTCGATGCTCGTAGTTGAACCCAATGTTTTTTGCATCGACGACAAGATTGCCACTGCGCTGGCTTTCCTGAATCTGAATTTGCGAAGTACCGACGGACGAACGCCGCATGCTCCGCTTCAGACGCATAGCTTCCAAAGCCCGAACTCGACCTTCGTTGCGCGTACGACGAGCTTGGATGCCGGTCCGAATCCAGACTTCCTCCTCGGCCAGGCGTTTGTCAAAGAGCGCGTTTTGAGATTGCTCCGCCGCCAGCATTTGATCTTTGCGCTGGAGAAACGTGTCGTAATCACAAGTCCAATCGAACAGGCGACCGCGGTCAATTTCGAGGATTCGATTGGCAATGCGTTGCAGGAACATGCGATCGTGGGTTACGAACACAAGCGACGACGTGCAGCGGAGCAGAAATTTTTCAAGCCACGTAATCGCGTCAATATCGAGGTGGTTGGTAGGCTCATCGAGGAGCAAGACGTCGGGCTGCGATACGAGAGCTTTGGCCAGCAAGACACGACGTTTCATTCCGGAAGAAAGGGTGCTGAAGTCGTCGTCGGGATTCAGCTCCATGCGGGACAAGATTTGATCGACTTGGTTTTGCCGTACCCACTGTTCTTCCTGGTGGTCCGGGTCATTGGGAATCCCGCCCGACACGACGCCGGCGATCGAGCCCGTCATGCCCAAGGGAACTTCTTGCGGCAACAAGGCGATCCTCGTTCCAGGGCGGATCGCTACAACCCCGGCGTCCGGCGGCAGGATTCCCGCGATGGCTCGAATGAACGTGGTTTTCCCCGCCCCGTTTCGGCCTAACAAGCCGATGCGCTGGCCAGCGCCAATCTGGCATGACACGGAATCGAGCAACGGCGGGCCGCCGAATCCAATCGTCAATTCGCGGATCGTGATCAAAGTCATGGGTGGTCGTTGGAATATTGGGACGATTTTCAGCGACGAATATGGCATAAAAAGCCACCTGCGCCTAATTGCTTGCGGTTTTTTTCGGCCGAACTTGTGCGTTTGGCCCGTGGGCAGCGATGGAGGGGGTAGCCAAAGGAGATTCCCATGTTTCGCAAGCTTATCGGATTCAAGTCTCTGTGTCGCAAAAGCCGTCGACGACCTGCAAATTGCCTGAACGCGGGTCTGGCATTGGAGTCGTTGGAAGACCGCGTCCTGCTCGCCGGTTTCGGCCAGGAGTTGGAAAATGACCTGATCGCCCTTCAAGGCCCTCTCAGCAGCCTTCTCGCCGCGGGCAACAAGGTGCCACTTATCGGCAATCGGCTGGCAAACGATCCGGCAGCGGCGCCGCTCAAGGTTTTCGCCGACCAGAAACTGACCGGGATCAGTGAGAAATATGACAGTCTTTCCGCAGCGAACAAGAACAACGCAACGGCGGTGGGTAACGCGCTATTCGAGATCCTGGGTCCGGGCGGCACGGGTTTGATTGCCAACAGAAACGACCTTGTGGTGACAATCAACGCCAACGCATCCACCATCAGTGTGACCATGCGATTCAATAAGTCCCTGCCCAACATTACTTTGGCCGGCGGTTTTGGACTCGGCTTGGCGGGTCTGCCCTTCAGCGTGACGGCATCCGGCGGCATTAACGTAAGCGAAGTGAAATTCACACAAACCGCCGTATTCAATTTCAAAGGCAATAACACCACAGGCACAGGCGATGTGACCGGGGCGCTCAACGTTTCCGCCAAAGCGACCCTCATCCCAGGCTCAAACATCCAGGCCACGATCGGCTTCCTCAAAGCGACGCTCACGGACACGGGCACGTTTGCAACAGTCCAATTCAGCGGCCCGAATGTTGTGAAGTTCGACGCCCACGTGAAGCTCCTGGCCGATGCGACCTTCGCCGGCGATACACAGTTTCCTTCCCTGTCCGCCAACTTCGTGCTCGATTGGAACACGTTCGGGAACGTGAACGCCACCCCGCAGGGCGTTCGCTTCGACAATGTCTCCGTCAGTCTCGGCCAGTTTGTCTCGAACCTGCTCCGTCCGATCGTGGAGAAGGTGCAAATCGTAACTCAACCAATCCAGCCGATCATTGATTTCCTCAAGACGCCGGTTCCCGGCGTCTCCGATCTCTCCGAGGTCGCCGGTCTTGGCAAAGTCACTGTCCAAGACATCATCAGAATCTACGGTAAATCCCAGCTACAGTCGGCCGAAATGGGCAAACAGATCGACATGTACCTCAAGGTGGCGGGGATCATCGACCAGATCAACGGGATCCACCCCGATGCCAGTCTGAAGATCAACGTCGGGAATCTTGACCTTACGCCGCAAGCCACCACTCTGGTCAACGGCGGTGCGCTGTCAGCGACACTAGCCGGCCTCGCCAAGAACTGGGAACAGGCGTTGGATAGTTTGGGCGGCTCGGGCAGTCAAATCAAGGACTTACTGAAGGGTGCACAAGAAAACATCAGGCTACAGTTTCCGCTGATTCAGAATCCGCTTCAAGGCGCGTTCAAGCTCTTCGTCGGACAGCACGCCGACCTAGTCATCTTGGACTTGAAATACGCAGACGGCAGTACCGCTCCGTCCGGTGGGTC
>JANMEB010000267.1:0-1171 GCA_031376585.1 Planctomycetota bacterium
GTTACGGACACCTGTTCGATCTGGAACATCTTGTCGTCGCTGCGTCTTTACTCTGCGGCGCGGGAGGCCTGCTGTTCCTTCTGTTGTACAAGCTTCGTTCTTTATGAGTGCCTGCATAAGGAACGAACGAGCGTTACTAGCGAGGATGACGAATTGAGATCTCGTTTTCGGCAGAAGCATGACAACAAAGAGATATTGTCCTGCGACCTCGATGTGGCTGATCTACAAGACGTTGAAGTATTGGAGAACCGAAAACGATTGAGTAAAGGGGAACTGTCATCGATCGTCTTTGCCAAAAAGACGCGACAAGCGTTTCTGACCGATGATCAGAAGGCGAGAAAGCTCGCCGAGACCGTTCTCGACAGCCGTATGACTCAAACAACGCCCCATCTTTTAGGTTGGCTATTCTTTTACTGTAAACTCGCTGATGGTGACAAGGATCAGATTATTGACGACCACGAGCGTCTGAATCGTCCGCTGAAAAAGCACTTTAAATCTATGTACGTTGAGGCTTTGCGTTGCAGATTGATGGCCCTACCACCGCGAACTGACGATTAAGCCGGCTGGGTGGCACGACCTGACACCGGGTGCGGGTGCGCCGCAGTTCCTTCCACGAGTCGGCAGGGTTCTTGTCCTTGATCGCAGCGTCCGCCGCGGCGGACCGAAGGGTGCCGTGGGTTTCAACCTATGGTCGGCAATCACGCCAAACCATCTCCTCGCGGAGCGCATTGACTCGTTAGCCCACAATTCTCACAACCGAATCGTAACCCGATGCGTTAGCGAGGGATTTCGTGTTCGCCCTCACTCACGTATCGGGTTACAATTTCAACACACTGTCGGTCACGTCCCCATCTTGTGAGAAATGCGGGTTAGCCGAAAGCACGTCGTGGCCCCTCAGCCGCAATTCGTGGCTCACCGTTCCCGCGACGTTTTCATTGAACAGCAATCGCATCTTTCCCTTTCTTGGGATGAACGACGGAACCACGGTTCGAAAACGCTCCTGGGAAATGGAGCCTCTACCATTATTGTCCGTGCTATTAGCGATTGCTACGAAGCGCGTTGAGGTCCATCGCTTCTCCGTCTCGAGCACCGAACAAGGCGCGCCATTGTTTTTCGGTGAGGTCGGCTTTGATGGTGAACGTGGATGCGTCGCACATGGCGACGTTGAGTC
>JANMEB010000339.1:0-12481 GCA_031376585.1 Planctomycetota bacterium
CAAGACCAATTCATGGGTGAATTGGTGAGTTTTAACGCGGACGAACTTCTAGGAAATAATTCTGCGTTTTCGCGGCTCGAACTTGCGCCTGACCAGCGACAAGAACTGAAAAGGTGTATCGAAAATCGGCTGGACCGCGTCTCCAAAATGTTCGCGGAGTTCGAGCAAAAGTACAAAGCGGCGAAGAATTCGAATAACGAAGCTTCAATACGCTCGGACTTCAGCCGACAATTCGCGGAATTGGGCCAGGACATGATTGATGAATTCAAACCCAGCCTCTTACCCCACCAACGAGACCAGTTGGAGAAATTGCTTAAAACTTTTGGCTTGCAAGCCGCTGTTCAGGCCTGCAGCACTTACGAAGTCTCATTTTTCCAAGCTTGCTCGTTGTATTTGGAATTGAATTTGGATGAGGAACAAGAGTTCACCGATGGGACAACCGCAGCAATAAAGGAGTATGAGAAGCGAATCGAAAAAGCAAAACAGCTTTTGGCCAAGGATTTGCTAGAATCGGTTCCCGAATCCAAACGAAAGGACTTCGAAGGAATGCTCGACAACGATGCAAGTTGGATTATAGACCAAGTGAACAGTATGGCCAAGAAAACGTATCGCTGAGGTAATCTTCCGGATCGAACAATGGTCTCGATCATGCCGCCCTTAAGAAAATCATTTCCATGATCTCGGTGGTTACACCCGCGCACAACGAAGAACGCTTTATTCACAAGTGCTTGGAATCGGTGCGCAGGGCGGCGTGTAGTGTCACGGAACCTGTCGAGCACATCGTCGTTCTCAATCGATGCACGGACCGCACGGCCGAAATTGCCGAATCGTTCGGCGCGAAACTGGTGGTGGAAGACGCGCGAAATCTGAGCCGAATTCGCAACGCCGGCGCGGCAGCAGCAACGGGAGACGTGCTCATCACGATCGATGCGGATAGCTGGATGTCCAACAACATGCTCGCGGCGGTTCGCGAATATCTTGACTCAGGAAAGTTCATCGGCGGTGGCGTGCAGATGTATCCAGAAAGGCTTTCGCTGGGCATCGTTTGTAGCGTGGCCGTAATTCTCCCGTATTTAATTTGGTCGGGGATCAGCGCGGGAATGTTTTGGTGCTTGAAAAAGGACTTCGAGGCAATCGGCGGATTCGACGAGCGATTGACCAGCGTCGAAGATGTAGACTTTGGGCAACGACTTAAACGGCACGGCAAAAAACTGCGCAAACGCTATGGCACGATCCACAAAGCCCACTTGGTGACATCCTGTCGCAAATTCGATGAATTCGGCGACTGGTGTTTTGCGCGTCGGCCGTGGGAAGCCTATAACATTATCCGCGGCAAGAAAGAATCGGTCGACCGATTCTTTTATGATGTAAGAAGCTAGTTCATCACTTCGTTTAACCGGCGCAGCCGCTGCTAACCGGCGCAGCCGCTGCCTTCGTCCGTTTCACAGCGTTTAGCCAGAGCACAGCGCCCGGAAGCCGGACGGTTAAACGGTGAATGCAATGGCAAAGTTTTCATTTAACGGCCATTGTTGGCGTAAAGCGTTGAGGCTAGAATTCTGATGTGCCATGCGAATTAGCAGGAAGATTCTATGGCCGTTCTACAACGGGTCCCGAGTCCGGGAATTCTGAAGTTGTTTTGGAGAAGACAGCAAACATTGGCGTTTGTTGTTTCGTACAAGTTCCAGCGTCGTCGCGCCCACCCGCAAAATGCTTGGCAGCGACTCAGAAATCAATAAGGAGATTCTCGTGGCTAACGTGCAAAGAACGACTCGAATGGCTTACAAAGTTAAAGACATGTCCCAGGCAGATTGGGGCCGACGCGAAATCGTCTTAGCCGAAAATGAGATGCCCGGCTTGATGTCCTTGCGGCGTAAATATGGCAAGACCAAACCACTGACGGGTGCCCGCATTGCTGGCTGCTTGCACATGACAATTCAAACGGCGGTGCTAATCGAGACGCTAATCGAACTGGGTGCTAAAGTTACCTGGAGTAGCTGCAACATCTTTTCAACACAAGACCATGCTGCCGCAGCGATTGCCGCGACTGGTGTTCCGGTCTATGCGTGGAAAGGAATGTCGAACGAGGATTTCGATTGGTGCATCGAACAAACATTGCACTTCGCGGATGGCCAGCCGCTGAACATGATCTTGGACGATGGTGGCGACTTGACGGCGATGGTCCACCAAAAATTCCCTGAGTTATTGAGCGGAATTCGCGGCTTGTCGGAAGAAACTACGACCGGTGTCCATCGGCTTTATCAGATGCACGCTCGCGGCGAATTGAAGATGCCCGCGATCAATGTCAACGATTCCGTCACCAAGAGTAAGTTCGATAACTTGTATGGTTGTCGCGAATCGTTGGCCGACGGAATCAAACGCGCCACCGATGTGATGGTGGCTGGCAAAGTCGCCGTGATCTGCGGTTATGGGGACGTCGGCAAAGGCTGCGCGACTTCGATGCAACGATACGGCGCTCGCGTCATCGTAACCGAAATCGATCCGATCAACTCATTGCAAGCCGCAATGGAGGGTTATCAAGTCACCACAATGGACGAAGCGTGCGCGATCGGAAATATCTTCGTGACGGCGACGGGCAATCGCGACATCATCATGTACGAACACATGAAGAAAATGAAAAACGACGCGATCGTGTGTAATATCGGCCATTTCGACCTCGAAGTCGACGTCGCCGGACTGCACCAGGGTGTCAAGAACGGTGAGGCGACTTACGAGGAAGTCAAACCGCAAGTCGATCGTTACACGTTTCAAGACGGCCATTCGATCATCCTTTTGGCCGAGGGGCGTTTGGTGAATCTTGGCTGCGCGACGGGCCATCCGTCATTTGTGATGAGTACTTCATTCACGAACCAAGTACTCGCCCAGATCGCGCTATGGACGGAAGGTGACAAGTACGACCTGGGCGTTCATGTCTTGCCGAAAAAGCTAGACGAAGAAGTCGCGCGGTTGCACCTAGAACATCTTGGCGTGAAACTTACCAAACTCACGGCGGCACAGTCCGAGTATATCGGCGTACCGGTCGAAGGCCCGTTCAAGCCGGAACACTATCGTTATTAGGCCGCGCGGCAATCCAAAGTAGCAAGCAGACTCCGTATGCCGCAGCCAAATGCGGACGGCACATGGAATGTGCCTGCTACTTTGGTTTTTTTCTGGGCGCGATCGAACGCTAGCGTGCCCCCTTTGACACGCCGCAATCGGTGCGTGATAACGTCAGGTTCCCGTTTTCAAACGACAACCAACTGTTGCGATCATGGTTCAAATTCAATCGTTTCGAGGTTTGCGCTATGACTTGATGCGTGTCGGTAATCTTTCCGATGTCGTAGCGCCACCCTACGACGTAATCGACCCGCAACTTCAAAACAAGCTCTACGATCGTCACCCCAAAAACGTCGTTCGCCTCGTTCTCAATCGGCGCGAAGTTGGCGATTCAGACGATGCCGTCTACGAGCGCGCCGCGCATTGTCTAAACGACTGGAAACGCGATGGCACGTTGACTCCGGACAAAACGGCGGCGATCTATGTCTATCACCAAGAGTTTGCGCACGAAGGTGTGGCTTACGTTCGGCAAGGCTTCATGGCGCGAGTACGTTTGGAGCCTTTTGGAACCGGCCAAATCTTTCCACATGAGCAAACGCACGCGAGCGTAAAGGAAGATCGACTGCGCTTAACCAAAGCTTGCCGCACAAACCTAAGTCAGATTTTTGGATTTTATCCCGACGCTGACAACGACGTTCAAAAGCTGCTGGAGTCGTCGCTCAACGATCCAACTCCACTTGAAGCGACTGACCATCTAGGCATCGTTCATAAGCTTTGGCAAGTGACCCACGAACCTACCATCGCTCGCGTTATAGCGCTAATGGGCGACCGGCCCATGTACGTCGCCGACGGACATCATCGCTACGAAACGGCGTGCAATTATCGCGATTATATCGCGGCGCAGCGGCCACTCGACGCGGAAGACCCCGTCAATTTTGTGTTAATGATGTGCATAGGAATGGAGGATTCGGGATTGATTGTCCTGCCAACGCACCGCTTGTTCAGAGGTGCGCCGCCTATCGACTCACTCGAATTGCAAAAGCGGTTGGGCTCCGCGTTTGAAATTATGCAAATGGGCAGCGGTGCCTCAACGGCCCAAGCGACTTGGGCGGAAATCCAAGCCAGTGATGATCCCTCAAGCCTCGGCTTATACACCGCCAAGGACGATACTTGGAGCTTGATCCAAATCACCGATCACGGTCGTGAGCTAATGCAACAAGTCGCCATCGATTATAGCTCGGATTGGCAGGAACTCGGCGTCGCGATTCTTCACGAGCTAGTTATTAACAAGCTGCTAAACTTTCGAGAACTCCCAACTCCGCGCTACGTCCACTCGGTTGATGAAGTCGTCGAAGATTTACTTCGCGGCGATTCCGCTGGCCGAGATGCGACCGGTCAAATCGGAACCAGTGAACCGTTTCAACTTGCGGCCTTAGTTCAACCCGCGACTGTCGACGACATTCGTCGCGTAAGTTCTCACGGCGAGCGAATGCCCGCCAAAAGTACCTATTTCTTTCCGAAGCTCCTTTGTG
Organism: Planctomycetota bacterium; assembly: GCA_031376585.1. GTDB lineage: Bacteria > Planctomycetota > Planctomycetia > Pirellulales > Pirellulaceae > JANMEB01. The sequence continues at coordinate 4,587 of JANMEB010000339.1, forward strand.
GTTTGGTATTCAATCCGTTGGAGTAGGTTGGAGGCGTCAGGATTGAACAAAGCGGGGTTTATCCTAGACCGAATCGTCCGAGGCAAACGACCCATTTTCGCCAAGCCCTGCCGTTTCACGTGAAACCGACCCTAAAGTAGCAGGCACATTCCATGTGCCGTTCGCTGTTGGCCACGGCATACGGAGTGTGCCTGCTACGAAATAGCGCTGGTTCCACGTGGAACCGGGATATCTTTCTTTTTGGCATTTGCCTCCTTCGTTTGTTTTGCTAATTAGTTCGCGCTCGAATTGCGTATCGTTGAGGTCGAAAACTTGTCGTAAAAGGTCGAAGTATTGCCGCGCACGCTTTCGGTTGCAAATCAAAAGGGTGGCGTTGGAAAAACGACTACCGTGATTAACTTGGCCGACGCTTTGGCTCGGGCGGGCAAGCGAACTTTGGTTGTTGACCTCGATCCGCAATGCAACGCAACAAGTGGACTTGGTTTACGGCCGCTGGACAATCATCCGCTTGTTGGCGAAGCCTCAATTCGAAATTGGATCGCAGCGGTTACCGATCGGCTGGACGTGTTGCCGGGAAGTCGAAAATTTCGCGATGTGGACACGCTAGCAAAATCGGGAACGAGCACGAGTCAAACTTTGATTGAACATTTGCATAACGGAACGGCCGCCTATGACTTCGTGTTGATCGATTGCCCGCCGTCGCTCGGACCACTGACGCAAATGGCTTTGGTTGCCAGCAACGAAGTGCTGATGCCAATTCAGTGCGAGTACTTCGCGATGGAAGGGCTTGTCGGCATGATCGAAGTCATTCGCGACATAATGACTACGCGACCCGGGCAGCTAGAGTTCGGTGGAATTGTTCTCACGATGTACGATTCGACGCTGGAGCTAACATCCGAGGTTGACAAGGAAGTGCGCGAGTTCTTTGGCGAAATTGTTTTTGACACCGTGATTCCGCGCGATGCCAAAGTCAGCGAAGCTCCAAGTCACGGCGTCAGCATCCTCAAGTACGCTCCGCGATCGCGCGGGGCACGTGCATATACGGAACTATGTTTGGAGGTCTTGGGCCGTGAATAACAAGAAGAAAAGATTAGGGCGTGGTTTGGAAGCGTTGCTGAGCGCCTCGCGCGCGTCGGATTCCATGGAGCATGAACCCGCGGACGTGATTGCATTTCCATCGGTGCCCGACTCTAACAATCCAACATCTGGTTCTGATAACGGACCAACCAGCGACATGGTCTATTTGAGCGTCTATGACATTGACGACAATCCGTTTCAGCCGCGTCGTGATTTTAGCGCTGCGGAAATTGGTTCATTGTCCGAAAGCTTGAAAACACATGACATGTTGCAACCGATTTTGGTGCGGGTGATCAACAATCGACACCAGCTCATTTCGGGCGAGCGCCGATTGCGCGCCGCGATTCAAGCCGGTTGGACCAAAATCCCGGCGCGAGTCCGCGTGGCCGACGATCGGCTGGTGGCCGAATTGGCCATCGTGGAGAACTTGCAGCGCAAGGACCTTAACGCGATTGAAAAGGCGTTGTCGTTTCGCCGGTACTTGAATGAACACCAAGCGACTCAGGATGAGCTTGCACAACGACTCAAGATCGATCGATCGACGGTCGCGAATCTGATGCGGCTGCTCGAGTTGCCGACAAGTGTTCAAGAGTCGCTTCGCAACGGAGCGATTACGGCGGGACACGCTCGGGCGCTGTTGCCGCTCGGCGACGAGCCGCTGCAAGTCGATTTTTGTCAGCGAATTCAGCGTGAAGGGCTTAGTGTTCGACAAACCGAACAAGTCGTGGCCGAAATGGTCCAAGATATCGACAACGGCCCAAAAAACAGCGGAAAGCCCCGCCGCAAGCGAACCAAGTCACACCAAATCGAGTCGCTTGAGCAACAAATCAAGCAGACATTGGGTACTCGTGTCGACATTCGGCAATCGCCAAGCGGCCGCGGAAAAATAATGATTCATTTTCCTAGCAGCGAAGAATTCGAACGTCTGCACCAAATTCTTTCCGGTAAGTCCGTAGCGGCGCGGGCGGCTTAGTTGGCCGATTGCGATGGCCAATTTTTGCCGGTAGCATACTTTTCTATTACGGGGCGTAGCTCAGCCTGGATTAGAGCGCCTGCTTTGGGAGCAGGAGGCCGTAGGTTCGAATCCTATCGCCCCGATTTTGCAAAATACCTTTGCGAAAGTATGGCAAACCTGCTTCAGGATCCATCTGGCCGACACGATGTCAAGCACTTTGTATTTTGAGGACGTGGAAGTTGGCCAATGCTGGATCAGCCCATCGCGCACAATCACAGAAACCGATGTGATTAACTTCGCCGGAATCACGGGTGATTTTAATCCTTTGCATGTCGATCAGCCATTCGCCTCGGGAACTCATTTCGGGCAGCGCATCGCGCACGGATTGCTTGGTCTCTCTTGGGTCGCGGGTTTGGGCAGCCAAAGCCCCTTAATGAAAACCGTCGCCTTTGTTTCGATTCAGCAATGGATGTTTCTCAAGCCATTGGCATTTGGCGATACAGTTCACGTGCGAACCGAGGTAAAAGACAAATCACTCAGCGGGCGGCGCTACGGACGCGTATTGTGGCTCCGCAGCCTGATTAATCAGCGCGGCGAGATCACGCAGCAAGGCATCTTTGAAACGGTTGTCGAAACAAGCGCTACGAACCCGCGACCTCATCTGCGAAAGTCGATTGGTGAACCGGCCGTCGACCCCATCAGCGATTTTCGAAACGTTGACTAAAGCGTTAGTTGCCAACCAGCGTTCGGCGCCCCGGTCATGGCGATCGACTTCTTGAGCTGGACCGCACGAATTTCACAGTAAACGGCGCTGCAGGTTCGGCGCAATCCGATTATCCCACCCAACCGTTACGTTTGGCTCAAGAAGCCCTTAAACCGAGTCGATTCCTAGTCTAAGTGCCGGACAAGCGAATGCGCGCCCATTCTGCGCGAATTTTTCACGGCTAGATTTCGCTCGGTTTACCGTATGACTACATCCCCACCAAAGTCGAAGCAAGCATTTTCCTGGCGACTCATCTATGCCTTTGTCATTGTTTGGCTCGCCGGATTTGCAATTCTCTCGCCGCTGGTAAGACGCGGCGCTGCAACGTACCGCTCCACTGCGGTACTCAAGTTCGAACTAAACCAAGATCGCGCGGTGACGCCAGACGATTTGTTGGCTTTGCTGCGTAGCGGCGTAGGTCGCATTACGCAACCACAAACCATCGAGCAAATATGCCGCATTGTTTCCAAGCCGGCGAATCCCAACACCGCCATCGCCGAGGTCAATGCGGAAGCGATTCTGCGCCAATTGCGGATTGCCCACGTCAACGAGAATGGACAATTGTCGCTTGCCGTATCTTTGGATGGTCGAGGAAGCAGCGACGAACGGGAATTCGTCAATCACTTGGCCAACGGTTTGGCCATCGAAGTCCCACGCCAATCTGACCAATGCGAATTGCAACAATGGATCAAAACCACGACCGACTCTTTGGACATGTCGAAGCAAGTTCATTTGGCAGAACAAATCCGAGCTGAAGTCGCGGAAGCGAATGCTGCCATCGGTAATCTAAAACAACGTTTCGAATTAAATGACTTGAGCGCGATCACCGCGCAAATCGACATCCTAGAAGATCGCAAATCCCGGTTGAAACATGAACCAGGCTTGGACGACTCGCATCCAGAAATCGTGCAGTTACAAACTCAAGTCGAAGCTCTGCGGTCTCAATTGCTGCAAAACAAGGACTTTCGACCAGTCCAAGTTGGCACCACTGTGCCAAGCGAACCGTCAAACTTAATAAAGAATCGCTATTACCAAGCTTCCCTTACGACGACGAAATCCGTTCCAACCGAGATTGAATTTACCGCGGCTCTCGACGCGATTGATTTGAGTGAAATTGGCTCTGCCGCGACGCAACTTAAGTCCAACGCCGAGTCGATCAGCGACATGCAAAACGACATCAACGCCGCAGTCGTCGACGGCTACCCATCGGGTACGCGTTTGTTGGCCAGTCTTCGGGACGTGAACTATTCGACGCGGCCAGTGTTTTTGGGAAGCGGAAAGCCGACGCCAACTTGGCTCATTCTAGTTCCTTGCTTGATCGCGGCGCTCGTCGCGTTGCATTACAACGCGATCCGGGATCGGATGCATCTAAAATCATTGGACGACGTCGCCAAGGCAATGGGAATCGGAATTATCGGCGAGATGCCGTCCACCCAAACGATTGCGGCACCAGCAATTGCCGAACGCTATTCCGCGACGGCTGTGCGATTGGCTGAATATTCACTTTTGGCTGTTGGTGGCTTGCTGCTCGCGTCGTGCGTCATGCGTCCGCAAATTATGTCGGTCATCATCAGCAACCCACTCGTGGCTGTATCAAATTGGTTTTGGCTGATCGTCGGATAAGCTATTCCGGCAGGCAGTTTTATCGATCACGCGAAGATTGAGTCAATGTACGAAAAGCAATTTCAATTTCGAAGCCGTCCGTTCTGCTCGATTCCAGCGGCGGATCACTATTTTCCGGCAAGCTCCATCGACAACGCGCTCGAAACCGTAAAGATGTGCGTCGAGCGGGCTTCTGGACCAGCGGTCGTGTTCGGTCAAACCGGTTGGGGCAAGTCCTTGTTGTTGGCGGTGTTGCAGCGCGAATTCAAGCCGCAGTTCCGCGTCGTCAACATTGTGGCCTGCACGCGAATGAGTCGCCGACACGACCTTTTGCAAAACATTCTGTTTGAACTTGGACAACCATACCGCGAAATGTCCGAAGGCGAATTGCGATTGGCCCTGATCGACTATTTGAAACCCTCCGCACAATGCCCCAATGGAATTCTGCTCCTAGTGGACGATGGTCATTCGCTTCCGACCCGTTTGTTGGACGAGCTGCGAATGATTACGAATTTCGTTCGCGATGGCCAGCCGCGCGTCCGATTGGTCATTGCCGGCACGCAGCAGCTTGAGGAAAAGCTCACGCATCCGCAACTTGAGTCGCTCAATCAACGCATTGCTGCTCGATGCTATTTGCAATGCCTTCGCCGCGATGAAATCGAAGCCTACATTCGTCATCACGTTTTGCGTGCGGGTCGCGGCGAGCAGAATGTTTTCTTGGACACCGCGATCAAGGCTGTAAGTCAACTGTGTGACGGAAATCCGCGAACTATTAACCAAGTCTGCGACCATTCGCTGATACTCGCTGCAAGTTGCGGACAAGCGACGGTCACTGGCGAAATCATCGCCGAGGCCTTCAGTGATATTCAACAGCTACCAGCCAGCCTTTGGACTCCTACGGACGAACCCAAGCCATTCCCAAGCCAAGAAAAAACCGACGGTTCATGGTCCGTGGTTGAATTCGGAAAAATTGACGAGGCCCCTCAAGTCGCATCCCAAACGACGCTTCACGATGATTCCGACACCTACGAACTAAGTGAAGTCGCTGCGGCTGATTCGAATTCGGATACTGTGGATGAGTTTTCGCAAATGGTCGATTCGCTGGCTCATTTCTACGCCAGCGCCGCCGACAGTGAATCGGTGCCGAGTGCCGAATCGCCAACAGCCCTTGACGACGATGAGTTCCAATCGGAGTTAATGACTCACGATCCGTTCGCCGAGACTTTTGCCGAAGAGTATTCTGTCCAGGACAACTACGCTCAATTGGCGGCTCGCCAAAATAGGGCGTCAACACAAATAACGGATCACGAGCTTACGCGGCTGGGCGAACAAATTAAGGAGATGCAATCCGACATTGAGCGAGTTGCATCAGTCACTCCTATCGCCCCGTCCATTCATAGCGATCCGCTTCGCTTCGAAACGATCGAGACATCTAGCGGGTTCGTTCAATCCTCCGACCCTTCCGCCGGCGCGTTTTCGCTTCAATCGTTTGCTCCTTACGACCTCGACATGGCTCCAAGCGAGCTTGGGGCTACCACCGTCGTTGAGTATCCGATTACGCATCACCATTCCTATCGCGCAGCAAGCGACGATCCGAGCGCGACGACGCAACGCCCTGCAGCGAAGCCAAATAAGGACGATCGAGACATGCTCGTCGTATCGCAAGCGAATCCGTCCGCTTCGCAGCGGTCGCGAGTCGCACCGCTGGATTTGGGTGGTACCAGCGTAAGCCGAGGCCAAGCCATTCGCGTTGAATATACTCAGCTCTTCCAACAGTTGCGCGGCGGCGAAACTTCGCAATAACCTACTTTTCGCGAGCGAAATCATGCCCGAGTTTAACGATTCGTTGGATGGAACTAAACGCGAAACACGCGATCTGAACGCTTCGTCGTCGCGTACGACCCAACAACATGTAAGCCAACTAAGAAGCGCTGCGGCGGCCGAATTATCCTCGCTCCAACCGGAAGTCGTCGTGGTTTCGATTCCGGATGTTTCATCGCATCGACCTACGGATATTCGCTCAAAGACTGAAAGAGCACCAACCATCGCCACCGTCCCTTTTGAACGGGCTGCCCCAAAAGCGGACTTGTCGACCAGCGGTTCCGATACGCCGAATCCCGCACTGAACTTGACGCCATCCGTAATCGAGCCAAATGTATCTTTGCCAAAGGTCTTTCTTTCACCTAACACGCAACCCACGGTAACGACAAATCAACAACAGATCCCATCCACTGAAGCAACCCCATCGAAACTTCTCGCATCTGAACAAGAACCCGACGCTTGGTGGTATAGCCTTTCCGATTTGGCGAGCGATCGCGCGGTAGTCGAACTTACGCGACGAATCGTGACTCAGTTTCCGTCGATCGCACCAGCTTCGTTGATGTTTACGTCGGCCGATCCTGATTTGTCCACCAATCGTTCGGCCGCTCGGATTTCGGCGTCGTTGGCTAAGTTGACCGGTTGTCGTGTTTTGCTTGTCGACGCCAACTGGGAAATGAATATTACGCCGCTCAAACAAAGTGGCGACGCGGTCTTGGGACTCACCGAAGTCCTCGCGGACAACCGTTCCTGGAAAGATTTCGTCATCGAAACCAAAGACCGGCTACTACACGTTTTGCCCTGCGGAGTCACGGACGTCCCGATGAGGCAGCTTGGTCCTGAATCGCTCTTGGCTCTCAACGCGCAGTGGCAAGAAGAATTCAACTACGTGTTCATCAATGCGGGCAGCGCTAAACAACTGGTGACTCGCCGCTTCGCCAAATGTTGCGATGGTACTTATATCTTGGTTGGGCTCAATCATACGACGAAAAAAGACGCTCGGGCCACAATCAAACTCTTGAACGAAAATCACGCTCGCGTTCTCGGCGCGATCGTCTTCGATTCGCCGACCAAAGCGTAGAGCGTAGGGATAAACCGGGCTTGCCCCAGTGACGACTACGTTCGTTTCTGAATGCTCCAAAGGCTCCGTGTCTGAATGCCGTTGCCTTGTGGCGGGTCGGACTCTTGCGCTGATGACGTTTTATCAAGACATTGCCGGGACCCACGTTCTTGGCCAACTACGCTTTAAAACGTATTTTCACCCTGCGTGGCCCTGGTAACGACGGTGATTTTGCAAATAGCTGCGTTTTGTTTTCTAGTTCGCTAAAAATTGTCTGCGCTTTCACCGGTGGTTTTGCGCCTCTAGTTAGAGTAGGCATCAAGTGTTCGTTCGATTCATTGCCAAGTCTTTGAACGTCTAGCCGCTTTTCCTGGGGATCACCATGAAGCTCTTCAACTTACCTCTCCTAAATGCGAAACGTTCGAAATTGAATCGAATAGCAAAACGGCTTGCCGCCAAACGGAATCGCGACGTTCGTGACACCGAAATGTCGTTCCACGGATTTGAGCTTTTGGAGCCCCGAGTTTTACTCAGCGCATCTCCTGAGATCATTGACGTCATTAAAACCGAGGCGGGTGCGAGTTTTAGCGAGCCTGTCGTCGTCGGCAGCATGTTATTTT
>JANMEB010000050.1:0-4801 GCA_031376585.1 Planctomycetota bacterium
CCGCGCTGCAGAATCTGTCGCAGCTTGGGACCGGCCCCCTGCGACCAATCGAATTCTTCCAGCGCGATGCTCAGCAGCTTTTGCTGTTCGGTCGAGACAAGTTTCTTCCCTTTGAGCAACTCGGCCACGGTCCAGCATTGCTCGCGATTAAAGCAGAACACAAGCGCAGGTGTCTTGGCACCTTCCGGTCCGCCGCGGACCATCTCTTCAAGCTGTTCGTCCAACAACATGTCGCCGACCCAATGGAACGACAGTGGAATTTTTCGATCGGTACTCTGCACCAACACCAGGTTCCGTTCGTGGTGCGTCTCAAGCCAGCGTGTGAACGGATAAGCATTTCCCACGGTCGCGGATAACAGCAACGTCTTCACCGTTCTCGGCAGCAATTCGAGCGAAAACTCCCAAACGATCCCCCGTTCGAGATCATTGAAGCTGTGGAATTCGTCCATCACGACCGCCCACACATCGGAAAAATCAAACGCCTCGTGATGCAGCAATCGGTTGAGCAAAATCTCCGCGACCACCACCAGAATTTTGGCGTCCGGATTGACTTTGCGATTCCCCGTCACCAAGCCGATATCGTCCGGCGAATACCCCCAGCGCCCGGCCGCCGCCTGCAGCTCTTGGAATTTTTGATCGGTCAGTGCGATGAGCGGCGTCGTGTAATAAGCCGTGCGGCCAAGCTTCAGTGCTTCGAACACAGCCGCTTCGGCGATCAGCGTCTTGCCCGTCCCCGTCGGCGCGCAAACTAGAACTCCTTGGGCACTAGTAAACCAAGCCAGCAACGCCTCTTGCTGCACTGGATACGGCTCAAATTGCAACTGAGCAAAGTACTCGTCGGCGAGCACATCTCGTTCGGATTGTTCAACGCTGTTCATGCGGCGATTCTAGATCAACTGTTCGAGCGAATCGACCAGTCGAGTGAACTTGTGCATGGTGAGGTCGATGGGGTGTGGTTTTTCCAGATCGACGCCCGCGCCGCGCCGTAGATCGAGCGGGAACTTGCTGCAGCCGCCTTGTAAGAAGCCCAAATAATCGGCCAACTCGCGCGGGCCGCCCTTGAGAACTCGTTCGCTCAATGCAATCGCCGCCGACAGCCCATTGGCGTACTTATAAACGTAGAACGCGCGATAGAAGTGCGGTATGCGCAAACACTCAAGCGACATTTCTTCATCCAAAACAAACTCCGGGCCAAAATAGTCGTCGAGCAATTGCCGGTAAACTTTTTTGAAAGCCTTGATTGGTCAGCAGCTCGCCCGCTTCGACCATGGCGTGCGTCGTCCGCTCAAATTCGGCGAACATCGACTGACGCACAATCGTGGGCCAAACGGTGTGCGGCCAAACGCCGCAATTCGTCGTAAACCAAGGGCAAGAGCTGGGCCGAAGCGCCCGCTCTCCCTACTCGATGGCGTTCAAAACTTGTGTCACTTCGTCCATATTTTCTAGCATACCACGGGGGAGCGCCCAAACCGCGGCTGAATCGTTAGTTGGCTAACAACATTTGCTCGAAGTTTACGAACAAAGACGTTTTGTTTTTCGTGGTGCTTGAAAGCAGCTAGAATAATCGCACTATCAAATAGAGCCGTTCATCATCCTATTTGGAGGATACTCCCATGCGTCCGCAACGGTTGACCGTGGTTCCGGGAAGAGCCTACCCACGCGCGCGAAAACGGTACGGGCGAGAAATTGTCACCAGCCTCCTGGTCGAACCGCTCGAGCCGCGCATGGTGCTGACCGGCGTGCCCACGCTGATCGACATCGTCGCAGGCGCAGGTGCGTCACTCCCCAGCGCGTTCACCAACGTCAACAACACGGTTTTTTTCGCTGCCACTGATCCTGCGCGGGGACAAGAACTTTGGAAGACCGATGGTACGCTGGCCGGGACGACACTCGTCAAGGATATTCGACCGGGCGCAGAAAGCGGTTTTGACACGGGAACAACTAATAATCTTTGCAATGTGAACGGCACGCTTTTTTTTAGAGCCAATGACGGAATTGGCGGCGCGGAACTGTGGAAGAGCAACGGCACGTCCGCAGGAACCGTATTCGTCAAGAACATACGTTCGGGAGGGAACAGTTCCTCTCCGAGCAATTTGATCAATATCAACGGCACATTGTTCTTCTTCGCTAACGACGGAACAAACGGCGGCGAATTGTGGAAGTCCGATGGATCGACCAGCGGGACCGTGCTGATTGAAGACATCAACCCGGGAGCAACGGCATCCTATCCGCGCGAATTGACCAACGTCAGCGGAGCACTTTTCTTTAGTGCCAACACGGCAGCCTACGGCCGTGAACTTTGGAGAAGCGACGGGACTCCGGCCAGTACGTTCATGATCAACGACCTCAATCCGGGAACCGCAAGTTCGGAACCAGAGTATCTCACGAACGTAAACGGATCGTTGTTCTTTGCGGCCACCGTCGCTAACTATGGCAACGAGCTTTGGAGAAGCGACGGTACGACACCTGGCACGTTCATGATCGACGACTTTCGACCGGGAACCGGAAGCTCATTGCCCGAGGATCTCACCAACGTAAGTGGGAGATTGTTCTTTACAGCGTTCGAGCCTTCGACCGGTAGAGAGCTTTGGATAAGCGATGGTCTTCCTCCAGGAACAAAACTGATTGAGGACGTCGGCGGCAATATTAACGGCTTTGGCCCCGCCAACCTGACTAATGTCAATGGAACATTGTTTTTCAAGCTGGATGACGGGACCAACGGTTTCGAGCTATGGAAAAGTAACGGCACGGCAGCCGGCACCATGTTAGTCAGGGATATTGCTCCCAGCGGCACGTCGTATCCGTACAAAATGGCAAATGTCAATGGCACTCTGTTCTTCATTGCCAATGACGGAACGAATGGCAAAGCGTTGTGGTCCAGCAACGGGACCACAACCGGGACTGGAATGGTTGCCGACATTCCGGCAGGCCCAAGCAGCCTTCAACCCCTGGGCTTTGAACCGATTTGCAACGTAAACGGAACCTTATTCTTTGCCGCCAATGATGGAACCAATGGGATCGAACTTTGGGTCATGGATGGCGGCGGCGAACCCACGGTCGCTGGCCCCGGCGTCACAACAGGTCACGTCGCCGGCGGAGCCGTGGCCAGCGGCTACGTGCCTGGAGCGGGAATTGCCGGGGTCGGCGTGGCGGGTGTGGGTGTGCAATCGGCAACGGCCCCCTCCGAATTGGCGCTGATCGATCTTGTCGCCGGCGCGGGAGCTTCCGATCCGCAACAGTTTACCGACGTCGGCGGCGGAATCGTGTACTTCACGGCCACCAACGCGGCCGCGGGTCGCGAGCTATGGAGATCAGATGGGACGGCTGCAGGAACCAGCATAGTGCTGGATATTCGAATCGGATTTAATAGCTCGGCGCCGATGTACATAACCAACGTCAACGGGATCATGTTCTTTAGTGCTACCAATGGGACGAATGGCCGGGAACTTTGGAAGAGCGATGGAACTCCGGCGGGCACCGTAATGGTCGCCAATATCGGCTTCGACTTCTTAAGCCAGATAAGGTCCGGCAATCCGACAAACCTGATCAACATCAACGGACGGTTGTACTTCGTCGCTTCGGATCCTGGGACCTTTAACTCCCCCGGGCGCGAACTCTGGAGCAGCGATGGAACAACCGCAGGGACCGCGCAATTGCTCGACATCAACCCGGGAACGTACAGCTCGTATCCGACCAACCTGTTGAACGCCAAGGGCACCCTGTTCTTCGCGGCCAACGGTGGAGCCAGCGGCGTCGAACTATGGCGGAGCAATGGAACGGCAGCCGGCACGTCCATATTGAAGGATATCAACCCAGGTGCGGCCAGTTCCAGTCCGACCAGCCTGACGAATGTCAAAGGAATCGTCTATTTCAAAGCCAACGACGGAACCAGCGGTGTTGAATTATGGAAAAGCACCGGGACGACCGCGAACACGTTGTTGGTCAAAGATATCCTGCCCGGAGCGGGGAGTTCTGACCCAACCTCGTTAGTCAATCTCAAAGGCAACTTGTTCTTTGCCGCCAACGACGGGACGAACGGAATTGAACTGTGGAAGAGCAACGGTTCGGCCGCCGGAACGAAGATGCTCAAAAACATCCGGGCTGGGGCCGCATCGTCGAGCCCGAGCTATCTGACCAACGTGGCGGGAACGGTTTTCTTCGCGGCCAACGATGGGACGAGTGGCATCGAGCTGTGGCGGAGCAACGCCTCGTCGATCGGCACGGCCTTGATCAAAGACATTCGCGTCGGCGTGAACGGCTCGTCGCCAGCGAACTTTGTGAACGTCAACGGGACGCTATTTTTCAGTGCCAACGACGGAACCAGCGGCGTGGAGCTGTGGATGCGAAAGGGGACCGGCGGGGCGACGACCCTGGTATCCAACATCGCTCCCGGCGCTGCGAGTTCTTCGCCTACCGGCTTAACTGCCGCTGGCGTGAACCTATTCTTCGCCGCCAACAACGGAACGAACGGCAATGAGCTGTGGACTTTGTCCAATCCAACGTCCGCCGCGCTGTCGCAAGGGTTAGCGTCCACCTTGCCTAGTGACCCGTCCGGCGCGGGAATCGAAGGAGTGTCTGCTTGGGAAAACTACACCCCAGCCACGGCGATCAAATTAGGCGGAGGTCGTGCATCGCCCGTTGCGCGTCGGGTGCTGTCCGGCGGCAATCTATACCCCGAGTTCGTCGGTCGCGGCGCGGGTTTCGTCGAGCCATTGTTCGGTGCTGGCGGGATCGACGCGGCACATGGCTTCGAGCTGGTCGGCAATCTGTCCCCAATCGTTTTGCCACGCCTCCAGCGTCG
>JANMEB010000399.1:0-1472 GCA_031376585.1 Planctomycetota bacterium
CTTTCGATTGGCCTGGCGATACGTTACTTATCACAAGTACAGCTCGATGGTGCTAGTCGCTTGCATTGTGCTGACGTTGTTTTTGCCAGTTGCAGTGAGTTTGGTTCTGCGGAAATTTCACGAGCAGATCATGTCTCGCGCCGAGTCGACTCCCGCAGTGATCGGCGCTTTGGGAAGCCGTTTGGATTTGACGCTCGATGCACTGTACTTTCGTTCCGAAGTCAACCGGGACATTCCATTCGGCGAAGCCAAATCGATCCAAGACAGCGGCCGTGCGATTGCCATCCCGATGCATCTAAAATTCTCCGCGCGAAAATATCCGATTGTCGGGACAAGCCTCGATTATTTTCCGTTCCGCAATTTGCAACTCGCGGATGGGGATAGCATGTCGCGACTTGGGGATTGCGTCGTAGGCGCAAAAGTCGCCCGAGCGCTAGGAATTCGGCCAGGTGATCGACTTAAATCCGATCGTGAAAACGATTTGGACATTGCGGGCAACCCGCCACTGAACATGCTGGTCCAAGGAATCTTGGCCCCCTCAGGTACCGCCGACGACGAAGCAGTTTTTGTCGATGTAAAGACGGCATGGATCATCGAGGGGCTTGGGCACGGACACGAAGAAGTCAATCAAACCACCGACGAAAGTCTGGTGCTTGGGCGCGATGGCAGCAACACCGTTGCCAGCGCGGCCGTCGCGTCGTTTCTCGAAATCCGAGACGACAACATCGCTTCGTTCCATTTTCACGGCGACCTAGCCACGTTCCCGATTACGGCTGTTATCGCCGTTCCCAGCGACGTCCGTGCCGGAAATTTGCTGGAAGGGACTTACGTCGGCAACCAAGAAGTGCAATACGTCCTTCCAACTCTGGTTGTGAACGAACTCATGGCGATGGTGGTAAAAATTAAATCGCTATTCGACGCCAACGCGCTCCTGATTGGAATCGCAACATTGTTGTTGTTGGGCCTAGTAATCTTACTCTCGCTCAAATTGCGGCAACGCGAGATGGAGACCATGTTCAAGCTCGGCTGTAGCCGCTCGACAATCGCCTCACTTCAAATCGCCGAACTCAGCATCATCGGCGCCATCGGTTTGGCAATCGTCGCTGGCCTTATTGTCCTAACATGGAATTACGCCGACGACCTCATCCGCGTTTTATTCATGCGGGGTTAGCGCGAACGCTAATTTCAGGGACTCATGAAGTACAAAAGACCAAGTCGCAATTTAGGCGCATAGCCAAATGCTGTCCGAATCGAACCGTTCGCAGCTTGCCTATTCCGCTGCGGCGGACGGACGACATTGGGGCCACGGCTCGCCGGACACTGCACGGACACGAGAAGCCGGTCGGGCTGGTTCTGCGTGGTCACTTCTTGACGGAAGAGGTTCAGTGGCCGATTCAGATTGGAGGAACCGCCGCGCGGCTGCCTCAGTGGACGGCACGGCCTCATCAAGCCACGGCTATTGAGGCTGTGGT
>JANMEB010000415.1:0-1704 GCA_031376585.1 Planctomycetota bacterium
TTTCACGGCAGAGGAATATCAAGCTGGCGGCAGATGGCGCGAGCCAGCGGATCGGGAATTTCGCGATGTCGTGGGATCGGACCGCGACGACCGTGTTGTGGCTTCTCGAAGATGGTGTGGCTCTGGCCTTCGCGCACAAACATACAACCGTGGTCGTTCAAATGGCGAATTAAGTCGCGCCGCTTCATCGAACTGGAACCGCCACTTCCTGCATGAGGTTTTGCCCGGCTCGCAGAGCCAAGTAAATCGGCTCCTCCAATTCACATCCAGCATCGCTCAGCGACGGGTTCGGCAACGGCAAAGATTCACCTTTCAGCAAATTCGTCTCCGCCATATCGAGCAGCGCGGCGGCCAAGCAAATACGGGCTTCGTCCAGCGTAGCTCCTGCAGCAACGGTGCCGGGAAAATCGAGCACTTCGCCGATGCAAACCCCCTGCTCCCACTTGTACGCCGACTTGTAAACCAACATGACACTCTCCAGTGAAGAAACCAAAACCATTATAACATTGACTTCGCTGAAAAAATCGCGACCAATTCGTGTTAGAATAGGCTCAATCTTAAATAGGCAATTCAATGATCGAGTTTCGTTACACGGGCGAAGAACTTTGGGCCAGGATGGAACGGGCTGTGGAACGCGTTAACGAACGACTTAGAACCACGGTGCGGATTCTCGAGGAAGCCAAGGTTCCGTACGCGATCGTTGGGGGCCACGCCGTTCGAGCATGGGTTGCTCAAGTCGACGAAGCGGCGCTTCGGACCACACAAGATGTTGACGTCCTAATTCGCCCGGCTGATCTTCCGTTGTTAATCCAAGCAATGACGAATGCAGGATTCCATTACCGCCAGACCGCCGGACTTGACATGTTCGTTGAACATCCAGACGCATCCGCCCGAGATGCAGTTCATGTTGTATTGACCGGCCAAATGGTCCGACCTGACGACTTTGAAGCCAATCCGGATATTGAACCCAACGAACGAACCAATGATTTTCGTACCTTGCGATTCGATACGCTAATTCGAATGAAGCTGAATTCGTATCGGCTCAAGGATCGTATGCACCTGGTGGATATGATCGAACTTGGAATGATCGACAATACATGGCTGGACAAGTTTCCTGAACCATTGAGACTACGGCTTAAGCAATTGATCGATAACCCGAATAGTTGAGCGGTAGCTGGCGATGCCATCCAATTGCCTCGATGGCCGGACTCTATGCGAAGCGAATTGCCCCGATGGCTGTCCCCGTTTCATTTCCCGCTGGAGAATACCAAACCAATCCCATAAAGTAGAATGTCCCCTTATTCCTCAATATATCGTCTGACGTTCAGCACAATCAAGTTTGTCGGTGGTACAACAACACCAATCACGGCCGCTTCTGCGGACCAATTGAAGGCAGGCCCTGCGGAAAGTGTGGTGGGTAAACAAGTCAACGCGGCAGGCAATTAAACTCGGCCTGGCGGAGAGTGAGCGGCGCGGACTGACGGGGAAATAACTGTCGCTTCAAAGTACTGCCGCGAGGGGCTCGCCGTGGAAAAATATCAGTACGCACTAAAAATTTTTTCGCGCCCATGACCCACTCGGACTGCCTATTTGAAATGGGACATCATTCGGTGCTGTCAACCCAAATTGACGGCGATATCTGGCGGAAGTGTCCGCGATATCCGTTCCCAACGTCGGCGCTTACGTATGTCGTTGGACTAGTCC
>JANMEB010000431.1:0-1006 GCA_031376585.1 Planctomycetota bacterium
TAAAACGAAATACGACGTCTCCTTCGACATGTTTTCCAAAATCGATGTCAACGGCGACAAGCGAACGGGCTTGTATGACTATCTGACGGCGTTCGAAACCAAGCCGCAGGGCCCCGGCAATATTAGTTGGAATTTTGAAAAGTTCCTGATCAATCGCAAAGGCGAAGTCATCGCTCGCTACTCGCCGAAGACCGCGCCGGACGACGCGGACTTTGTCAAAGCGATTGAAACCGCGCTGGCCGAACCCCGCCCGGCGGACGCTCCAGAATCAGACAAACCTGAAAGCGAAAAGACGTCGAAGGATTCGAAACGTTTAGACAAAAAGTAACGTGTTCAAAAATCCAGGACGTCACCATCATCCGGCGACGAAATGAACGATAACAACACATCGTTTCAGGCGCAACGTCGTCATCGGGTTCTGGGCCGGTCGCGCAAACTCGCCGTCCTTGCACTTGCAGCTCTAGGAATCGTTGCGCTGATTGTTTTGCATTACCGCTTCCATCTGCTATGGCTTTGTCAGGCAAATCGGTCGGGATTGGGCAATGTTCAAGCTGTCCTGGACCACCCCATGCCCGAAAGTCCGACTCCGAACGATTGGGTTCGATGTCGAGTAGATCGCATCGAATTTAGCTTGCCTCCTGAACTTGCCGGTAATAGGGTTGCTTATGGGGACGGAACGGTCGTGTTTCAACACGGCTCCCGTGGAGTAGTGGTTGCCTTGCCTTCCGGGCCAAACGAGCTCGCCCACCGATTACTCCAGACCGCATCCAAGCTAAGCCCCGATTCGCAGAAATTTACAATGCCTCTGCTTCGTCGCGCCTGCTATCAAGCCAGTTCGAATGACTTCCGTTGGTCAATGACGCCAAATGAAGTTCGTTGGCTTGCGTTCTGTGTTACGACGAGCAAGTTGATTCGAACCAAGTCAGACGGGCATACCGAGAGCTTCTCTCGTCAGGACTTGGATGGGATCATTCATTTTTGCGGCGAGCGTTCGTTGTTTTTCTGC
>JANMEB010000472.1:0-30016 GCA_031376585.1 Planctomycetota bacterium
TGCTTATTAATCCTTGCAAACTCGGCCAAAGGCATAAAGATCTCACCGCGTACTTCGATCACATCGGGGATATCGGATTGATTCACACTCGAAATCGCGAGTGGTATCGACCTTATCGCACGGACGTTCGATGTTATGTCATCGCCGCGCTCGCCATTACCCCGTGTCGCACCTTGCACAAGCATTCCATGTTCATAACGTAGGCTAACGGCGATACCATCAATTTTTGGCTCAGCCACATAACTAATGTTTACTTTGCCAACGCCTAGTTCGGTGACGTTACGTAGATGCCATGCATAAAAGTCATCACGGTTGTACGTGTTATCGATGGAATACATCTGCCGCGCATGCGTCACGGATCGAAAGGAATCAACCGGCTGGTCGCCGATCCGTTGGGTGGGGCTATCCGGCGTGACAAGTTCGGGGTGGGCTTCCTCAAGCGACGTCAGCCGCTGCATCAGTCGGTCGTAATCCAAGTCCGAGATTTCGGGACTGGCTTCGACGTAATATTTTCGATCGTGATGGCGAATCTGCCGCCTCAGCTCGTCGATTTCGTTTTTCGCGGTGCGCGTCATCTTTATCGCGTTTTCGAAGTCATCGGTTCCAAGCCGCATTCGGGGACGACGGTTACTTGTTTGTCGACCGCCGAGTTGGGAATCAAGCAGAGAAATTCCAGCGGCTGGTTCCCCGTATTTCGAAACTGATGAATTTCATCCGGCGCGACGTAAATGCAATCACCCGCATTGATCGGGCGACTTTGATCATTCTCCATAATTTGCCCTTGCCCTCGCAGCACGAAGACTTCGTGCTCGTATGGATGAAAGTGTTTGGGCGTATGCCCGCCGACCGCGACTTCGAATTGCCGCATTGCAAAGTTAGGTGCATGCTCGTTCTGCCCAATCAGCCAGCGGACTTGGCACCCCGCCGACCCCTCCATCGTCACCGGCTGCTGTTTCATCGATTCGTAATTCTGAATTTTCACGTGATTCCTCCGCGATTGAATGTCGAAGCCCTCATTATGGCGGGTAATCCCAAATTGTGAAACAGAACCAAACGGAACCCTCGGGGTGCGAAACTAGGCCAGAAATCTTAGAAATATACTTGACACATAAATTATTTACATGTAATATGTCGATATGGAGCGAAGGGTGGAAAATGAATGCAAAGCTATTACAGAAATAACTCAAGAAGCGGCGACCGTTCGAATCGGCCGAACAAGAAACGACTTTGAACCTGCTACGGACTTGCGACCAAGTCCAAATTCGGTTTTCGCGACTTTTTCGCCAGTACGATTTGACCCCCTCGCAATACAACATCCTGCGAATTCTGCGGGGTGAAGGAAAACCCCTGCCGATTCTCGAAATCGCCGACCGGACCGTCACTATCGTGCCCGGCATCACGGGTTTGATCGATCGGCTGGAACAAGCGGGCTTGGTGCAACGCGATCGATGCGTTCAGGATCGGCGAGTCGTTTACGTGGCAATCACCGAACAGGGAACGAAAACATTGAGCGAACTCGATAAACCAGTTTTGGCCCTGCACAAAAGCTTGATGGAGCCGCTTTCGCCGACCGAGCTCAAGGACCTCAGCCGCTTTCTCGAAAAAGTTCGCGAGTCGATGGCCGAAAATAGTTAGCCGCTCGTTCGAAATTTTTTTACGCAGTTAGATGACTAGTAAACTATTTACTTGACAATCAATCGAGGAGCCCGAACATGATCCGCATCCGAAAATCCGAAGACCGTGGTCACGCCGATCACGGGTGGCTCAAGACCTCTCACACGTTTTCGTTCGCCGATTATCGCGATCCCGCACATGTTCATTTTCGCGCCCTGCGCGTGATGAACGAAGATTGGGTTGCGCCGGGGCAAGGATTTGGCGAGCATCCGCACCAAGACATGGAAATCGTGAGCTATGTGTTGTCCGGAGCACTGGAGCATCGCGACTCGATGGGCAACGGTGAAGTGCTCCGGCCGGGTGAATTTCAGCGCATGTCGGCTGGCACGGGCATTACGCACAGCGAGTTCAATCCGTCCCCGGTCGATCCGACGCACTTGTATCAGATTTGGCTATTTCCGCGGCAAAAAGGAATCGAACCAAGCTACGAACAGAAGACTTTTCCCGCAGCGCAACGTCGAAACCGATTGCAATTGGTTGCTTCACCTGATGCCACCGATGGTTCGCTCAAAATCCACTGTGACGCTCGAATTTTTCTGGCAACGCTTGAGGCGAATCAGGGAGTTTCCCAGACGATTCCAGACGGGAGGCACGCGTGGCTTCAAGTCCTACGTGGCTCCATTTCGTTAGGTGAAACGGTTCTCGAATCTGGGGACGGTGCCGCTGCCAGCGACGAACGCTCGCTGGAATTTTCCGCGACTTCTGAGTCTGAAATTTTGTTGTTCGACCTCGCCTAATGCGAATCGCACAATCCAATTTGTTTTGAAACGATTTTTTTGACACTATTCACGAAAGGCAAACGATGAACGCAATTACCACTCGTCTCTTGACCGTACTTGGCCGGATCATGATCGCCACGATCTTCTTAACGAGCGCCGTTGGCAACAAGATTCCGAACTTTAATAGCATCGCCGGCTTCATGGCTTCCGA
Organism: Planctomycetota bacterium; assembly: GCA_031376585.1. GTDB lineage: Bacteria > Planctomycetota > Planctomycetia > Pirellulales > Pirellulaceae > JANMEB01. The sequence continues at coordinate 2,605 of JANMEB010000472.1, forward strand.
AGGCGTCCCGGCTCCACAATTGATGTTGGTCGGAGCGATAGCTTTCCTGATTGTCGGTAGCGTGTCGGTAATCCTTGGTTACAAGACCCGCATCGGCGCGGCGCTGTTGCTGGTGTTCCTGGTGCTGGCGACGTATTTCTTTCATGACTTCTGGAACGTCCCAGAACAGGAGCAACAGAATCAAATGATTCAGTTCATGAAAAACCTTTCGTTGATGGGCACGATGGTGTTCTTGATCGCCGTTGGACCGGGAGTTTGCAGCTTTGACAACCGAAAAAGCTCACAGGCCAAACTCTTGCCAAGTCGTTCGCAATAGCCCGGCGGCTCGCGTGGGATTTCGTGCCGCCGATTTGATCGTCGCGATTCACAGCCGGCGTGTGCCGCACGTGGACGAGCTACACCGTTTGCCGAGCATAATTCCGCCGGATACAGTTCTGGAAATAGCGTTTATTCGCGACGGTGAATTAAGCGAGATTGGCATTGCCGGTATGTAACAACATCCCGCGAAGCGAAGCCGCCGGATTTGTCAACCGACCGAGCCCATCATCGTCACCGGCTGTTGTTTCATCGATTCGAAATTCTGAATTTTCACGGCGTTTCTCGGAAGGGATTAATAGGAAATCGATGTGTTATTGACTTGATTACTGGAATAGTTGGGGATTAGGTTTCGAACTGCTTCGAGTTCGCTTCGAGGTTCCTTTCTGTCGCTGTTTCACCGAAGCGGTGGACGGCGCGCTAACTTTGGGTTCGTCGGCGCCGTCGAGGCGATCACCAGCGAGAAGGGCGTCCAAACGTTTGGTTCCTAGGCGGACATATTCTTTGGACAGCTCAAAGCCAAAAAACTTCCGGTTTAGCTTTTTTGCAACGGCCAAGGTTGTGGCACTTCCGGAAAACGGATCGACAACGACGTCGCCTTCGTTGGTGCACGCGCGCAGGATGCGGGCCAAAAGTTGTTCAGGCATTTGGCAGCCGTGAAATCCGGCTCGCTCTTTGAATGTGCCAGCCACTCTCGGAAAGTGCCAAACGTCTTCGTCGGGATTGAATCCATCGGTCAAGTCCTGAGGTCTGAGAATCCACGTATCGTCCGGCATTCGCCCATTGGGGTTTGCCCGAATGTCGTTGTAAACAAGTTGTCTCGCCGAAGGTACTCGCAGGTCCGGCGAGTTGTGGTTGAAGACGAAATTCTTTTTATCTTTTACGAAATGGAAAAGATGGACGTGGGATCGCGTAAATTTGCGAGTGCAATTCACGCCAAAGGTGTAGTACCAAATGACCCAACTGCGACAATGGAAGCCAGTGTTTTGTGCCGCGATCTTGAGCTCGGCTGCGTATTCGTCGCCAATCGCCAACCAAAAGGTGCCACTAGGCTTTAGGACGCGATGCACGGAAGCCATCCAAGTATTCGACCAAGCCAAATATTTTTCGGACTGCAGTCGGTCGTCGTACTCATCGTATTCGTAGCCGATGTTGAACGGCGGATCCGCAAATATTAAATCCACTTGACCCGCAGGGAGATCGTTCATTCCGGCAACGCAATCCACGTTGTGAATTTTGCCAAACCAATCGTCAATCCTTTTTTTTCCCACCAAAGTCACCTTGCACCAATCCGGAAAAGTATCGACTGCCGCCTTTTGAAAATAGGCTTTTGCGTGACACCTTTGGTCCGGCTAGTGCGAATTATAAGCGAAAATTTCAACTCGCGCCAGAGGCATCGCTTAGCATGAAGCAACCATTATGATTCGCCAAGTCACGAAACTTGTTTAGCAAAATGTGCTGGGCGATTATGCGAGAATTGGACCGTGTATACTAGCGATGACCTGGGTAATATCGCCGTTTGGATTCCAGGCAAGTTTTGGGTTCGCGGCGATTTAGAACTCTGCGACCGGAGAGTTTGCATGAAGGCATTGTGTCTTGCGACAACCTTGGCTTGCCTGTTGGTCCTGCAAGTTGCGGGACAAGAGAACGTGCCAAGCGTTGCGTTGGAAAGTGACGTCGCAAAGATTCTCTCGCAGAATTGCCTGGAGTGCCATTCTGGCCCTATGCCCACCGGGGAATTCGATTTGACTCGACCGGATTTCGCCGTGCGCGGCGCCGATTTGAAGGGAGATTCCAAGTCGAGTTTATTTTGGAAAAAAATCTCGGATGGTGAAATGCCTCCCGAGAAGGAACTGCCAGAACAGGATCGGCAAATTCTCGAACGCTGGATCATGTCGGGAGCTGGCTGGGAATCCGGAGAGCTCGATCCGCTCGCAATGACGACGGGAAATCGTGCTGGTCGTGATTGGTGGTCGCTACAGCCGATCACAGAGCCAGCAGTGCCAAGTGTGAATGGCACAACTATGGTGCGTAATCCTATAGACGCATTTGTTTTAGCAGAACTGGGAAAATGCGGACTGACATATTCCCCGCCAGCCAGTCCGCGAGTCTTGATCCGGCGAGTTTACTTTGACTTGATTGGCTTGCCGCCGCCACCCGAAGTGGTTCAAGAATTCGAAAGAGATCCTTCGGACGAAGCCTTCGCGACGATTGTCGACCAGCTACTGGCTTCGCCGGAGTACGGTGAACGGTGGACGCGTCATTGGCTGGATGTGGTCCGGTTTGGCGAAAGCGACGGGTTCGAACGAAACGCGCCGCGCGAGCAGATGTGGCATTACCGAGACTGGGTAATCGATGCGTTCAACGACGACATGCCGTTTGACGAATTCGCTCTGTGGCAACTGGCAGGCGATCGCATGACGGCCGATCCCCTCGAAGGACTAGCCGCTACCGGATTCTTGGTGGCAGGCGTTCACAATACGGTGGTCGGCAGCAGCAAGACCATGCAACTGCTGGCTCGACAAGACGAATTGGAAGACCTGGTGGGCAACGTGGGACAATCGTTTTTGGGACTGACTTTCAATTGTGCGAGATGTCACGATCACAAATTCGACCCGATCACGCAGCGTGAATATTATCAATTGGTAGCTACCCTCGCGGGCGTGACCCACGGCACTAAACAGTCTCGCGTGGCAACGTTTCAGAAGGAAATCGACGAACTTTCGGCCGAGCGCACGAAATTGCTCGACGAGCTTCGACAAATAGATTCGCCGGTTCGCGAAGCCATTCTTGCCAAAAATAATTCGAAACGTGGCGAAAACAATTCGCTCGTTCAGCCGGTTCTTCGCTGGTCATTTGATCGCGGTCTGGTCGACGACGTTCGTTCTTTGTCGGCAACACTGCAGGGTGATGCTCGGGTTGAAGCGGATGGATTAACTTTGGACGGGGAGGGAGATTTTGCAGTTACAGAACCGTTGCCACTGGACCTGTGCGAGAAGACTTTGGAAGCGTGGTTCTTGCTAGGAGATTTGAACCAACAAGGTGGCGCGGCGATCAGCATCGAATCGTTGGATGGAACCGTATTTGACGCGATCGTGTTTGCCGAGCGGGAACCCAAAATGTGGATGGCTGGAAGCGACTCATTTGCCCGCACAAGATCATTGGGCGGGGAGTCGGAAACTGTGGCAACTGGCGAAGTCTTGCATGTCGCGATCACTTATTCAAGATCAGGCGAGATTACTTGTTTTCGAAACGGCGTTCTCTACGGGAACGCGTACCAAACTGCCGAGCCAATCATGTTCGAAGCGGGTGCATCGCGAATCTTGTTTGGCTTGCGGCACTCACCGCCGACGGGTAACAAGTTTTTTAAAGGCAAGCTATTGCGAGCCCAAGTCTATAATCGAGTCCTAACGGCAGCCGAAATTGCGGAATCCGACCAGTCGGAGAGCGGATTTGTCAGCGAATCGGAACTGATTTCCAACATGGACGCAACCACGCGCGAGCGGAGGGAACAGATACTGACCCAGTTGCCGTACCTTGCGGACCGGCTGAAACAGCGAGAACAAGAATCAGTTGTCTCAATCTACACACATATATCCAGTCGGCCTGAGCCGACGTATTTTTTGCCACGCGGCGACGTCACTAAGCCCAGCGAAGAGGTCATTCCAGGAACGACTCGCGCGATTGCCACTGACGATTCGGATTTTCGACTGGCAATTTCAGCCGACGACGGCGACCGCCGCCAAAAATTGGCGCATTGGGTCACTGTCTCGGCCAATACGCTATTTCGGCGCGTGATTGCCAATCGATTGTGGCAGTATCATTTTGGTCGCGGCTTGGTTGCGACGCCGAGCGATTTTGGATTCAACGGGGGCCAGCCAAGCCACCCGAAATTGCTTGACTGGCTAAGTTGTGAGCTAGAGCGTCAGCAATATCGACTGAAGCCGATGCATCGATTGATGGTCATGTCATCTGCCTATCGGCAGAGCTCAAAGTCGAATCTTGATGCTTGGAAAATCGATGGCGATAATCGTCTGCTGTGGCGAAAATCTCCCGCGCGGCTGGAGGCTGAAGTGATTCGCGATTCAATGTTGGTGGTCGCCGGAAAGCTCAACTCGCAACGTGGTGGTCCCAGTTTTCGCGATGTAGATATTATCGATCAGAACAACGGAACGACCTATTACACAGAAATCGATCGGGAAGACCCGCAACTCAATCGGCGAACCATCTATCGTTTTAGTCCGCGCGGAGGTCGGTCGGCGCTTTTGGACACGCTGGATTGTCCAGATCCTTCGGCTGCTGCGCCGCGACGATCGGTGACGACGACTCCATTACAGGCACTGAGTTTGCTGAATAGCCCGTTGGTTTTGCGAATGGCCGACGCATTCGCGGCGCGGGTTTCTGCACAATTTCCAAAGAATGTCGATCGGCAAATCGAATTGATGTTTCAGTTGGCTTTTAGTCGAACGCCCGAGGCCGACGAGTTGGCAAGGGCGACAGAATTGGTCGACAAGCACGGGCCGGCAGCATTAGCGCGAGCCCTTTTTAATAGCAGCGAATTTGTCTCGGATCCGTAGCGGAGACTGTGGAATGTGGGGCGAAATCGATCGGCGACAATTTTTTAATTGGGGATTGCGCGGCGTGGGGTCGACTGCTCTGGTGCACTTGCTCATGCGGGACCAGGCGATCCTGTATGGAGACGAGGCTGATCGGCAAACACCAACTTTTCCTAATTTCACTCCTCGCGCTAGACGAGCGATTCAAATTTGTTTGCTCGGCGGCATGAGCCATCTGGATTCATTCGACTACAAACCACGGTTACGGGATTTTCACGGCAAGACCCTTGAAACGACCGAACAGCCGGATATTTTTTTTGGTCAAGTCGGTTTGATTCGCGATAGCGATTGGTCGTTCAAACAGCGTGGACAAAGCGGACTTTGGATCTCGGAACTTTTCCCGCACATCGCTCAACGAGCTGACGACTTGACTGTGATCAAGTCAATGGTCTCAGAATCCGCGAACCATACACCGGCGCTGTTTTTTGCCAATAGCGGTTTTCAGTTCAACGGGTACCCGTCGCTCGGGAGTTGGCTTTCGTTTGGGCTCGGGAGCGAGTCGGAGTCACTGCCGGATTACGTTGCTCTCCCCGATCATCGTGGAGGACCCAACGGCGGTGCATCCAATTGGAGTAATGGATTTCTGCCCGCGCGACATCAAGGGGTCGAGTTCAAGGGATTGACGCAACCGGTTCGCGATTTATTTCCGGCTCGCGAAATCGACCCAACAACGGAGGCCGACACGCGAGACTTTCTGCGGTTCCTCAATGAACAACATTTGGCCCAAGAAGAACATGACGAGACACTCATCGCGCGCTTGCGAAGCTACGAATTGGCGGCGAAGATGCAGCTTTCAGTTCCGGACGTAAGCGATTTGCGAAACGAGACCGAGGCGACACGGCGAATGTACGGATTGGGTTCCGAAACGACGCGAGAGTTTGGACAGCGTTGTCTGCTGGGGAGACGATTGCTAGAACGTGGCGTGCGTTTTGTCCAAATATTCTCGGGTGGGCCGATTGGCGGATCGCCCCGTGTCAGTTGGGACGCGCACGAAAATGTCAAGGAAAATCACTCGGTCGAAGCCGCCATGATCGATCAACCGGTCGCCGCCCTGCTTGCCGACCTCAAGCAACGTGGAATGCTCGACGACACATTGGTGCTTTTCACAACCGAGTTCGGGCGAACGCCCTTTGCCCAATCTGCCGCCGACACCGTCGGTCCGGGGCGCGATCACAACCGCTATGGGTTTTCTGTTTGGATGGCCGGTGCTGGTCTCAAGCCTGGAATCGCATTCGGCGAAACCGACGAAATCGGATGGAAAGCAACGGACAGCCCGGTCACTTGGCACGATTTCCACGCGACCGTCTTGCATTTGTTTGGCATCGATCACAAGAAGTTGACGTATTACCACAACGGAATTCAACGTCGGCTCACCAATGTTCATGGAAACGTGGTCGAGCCGATATTAGCCTGACACTTTCAGGCACATCAATTACTTCCGCAATGGTTATTGTTCGCGCGACCCGGACAACTTGCGTGGATCTGCGAACAGATTCAATTGTTGCGTCAATGTTTTGTCCCCGACTAGCAGCTTGACCGTGTATTCGCCAGGTTCGGCTCTCGTGCCAGTGGGCGTTGGCGGAGTGTCGCGATAGATTGCGGCGATCGAGAACTGTGGCGGAGCGTCAGCGGTAGGCGTCTTGTGAAAATCCCACACGAAGCGGTGCGAACCGGGTTCGCTGGAAAGGATTTTCTCTTGGCGGACCCAATATTCCGGAAACGGTAGCAAGTTTACGTCGATGAAAATCGGTTTATCGTCACTGGAGTAGCGGCGAACCAATTGATCTGCCGAGTCGTAAATTTCGAGTGCGACCGGGCCTTTTGCTTTTTTGCCAAGAATGTAGTTGATGATCGCGCCGTCCGGTGGATTTTGACCGACGGGTTCTTCCTGTGGCAATGGCGTGTCGGTGTTGGCATTCGACGGATACAAATAGGCATTCTGCGGCTGGAACAAGTATGCGTCGGCAGCGGCAACTTCAGGCAAAAGCTGTCGCAATGGAGTGATGTCATCCAAGATCCAAAACGATCGTCCATGCGTACCCACCACGACATCATCGCGTTGAACGACCAGATCTCGAATGGAAGTGGCCGGCATGTTCTGGCGCAAAGGCATCCAGTTGTCACCATCGTCTAACGAAAAGTAGACGCTTCGCTCGCTTCCGGCAAACAGTAAGCCTTGGCGGACCGGGTCTTCGCGAACGGTGTTGATTGGCTCGTTGTCGGGGAGGCCGTTCACAATCTTTTCCCAAGTCATTCCGCTATCGTGTGTACGGAAAATCCATGGGCGCTGATCGTCCAAGCGAATTCGGTTGATCGCAGCGTAAGCCGTTTTGGCGTCAAATCGCCCAGAATCGATCTGAGAGACTTTGCTCCAAGCAGTAAGTTCCCCAGGCGTCACGTCGCGCCATTCCTTTCCGCCGTCGCAGGTCACGTGAACCAAGCCGTCGTCGGTCCCTGCCCAAATCGTGTCGGCCTCGACATACGAAGGAGCGACGGCATAGATCACACCACGTCGCGGCTGGACCGCCATTTCGTCCGTCCGATAGATGCCAATGCTCTCTGGAACTTCAGGATGCTCTCGAGATAGATCAGGACTGATCTCGGTCCAGTTTTTTCCACCATCGATTGTCTTGAACAGGACTTCGGTCGCAAAATAAAGTGCGTGCGGATTAACCCGCGAGAAAATCAGCGGCGCGGTTCGAAGAGTCCGGTGCTCACCGGGTGGCCCAACGTTGTCCGCCGTTCCGGTTCGCACGTCGTACTTGGAAACTTTGCCGCCATAGACGATGTTGAAATCCAAAGGGTCCGGCGCGATGTAGGCGTATTCTTCGGCGCCGACCGGATGCCATTCGCGGAAAGTGATTTGACCGTCGTTGCCTCGACTGGCAATTCCGACGGAGCCACTTTCTTGCTGTCCACCATAAACCCAATACGGAAACTGATCGTCGGTAATCACGTGGTAGAACTGCGCGGTTGGCTGGTTGTACCAGGAACTAAATGTTTCGCCGCCGTTGACGGTCACAATCGCACCTTGATCCGATGCAAATAGCATGATGTCGGGGTTTTCAGGATTGATCCAAATCGTGTGATAGTCGTCGCCGCCCGGAGCACCGCGAACGGACTCGAATGTTTTTCCGCCATCGGCGGAACGATATGCGGCGATGTTGGCGGAATAAACGATGTCAGGGTTTTTGGGATGGACTTTGATTTCTTCGAAGTCGCCCGGGCGGCTGGCAATTCGCGGATCTGAATTGACACTCTGCCAGTGGTCGCCCGCATCGTCCGAACGAAAAATTTGTTGCGCGCAGATCGCATACATTCGATCGGGCTCACTCAAAGCGAAGTCAAACCCGATGCGTCCCGGTTGTTCGGGCAAGCCGTTGCCCAGTGGCTGCCAGGTATCGCCCCCGTCCACCGACTTGAACAGACCGCTGGTGGTACCACGCCACGCTCCGTTTTCCCAAGGGCCTTGGCGCGCGGCCCATAAGCTTGCATAAACGATTTTTGAATCTCGCGGATCGAATTTTACGGCTATCGCTCCGGTGTTCTGATCTTTGAATAGAACGCGTTTGAAGGATTTACCGCCATCGAGCGAGCGAAATATGCCACGCTCTTCGTTCGCGCCATACGGGTGCCCTAACACTGCGACGAACAAGCGATCGGGATTCGTTGGGTCAACGATAATCGCACCGATTTGCTGGCCATCGCGAAGTCCCTGGTGCGCCCAAGTCTTGCCGCCATCAATCGACTTATATATTCCGTCTCCCGTCGACAAGTCTGGACGCTGTAGACCTTCACCGCTGCCGACGTATACGACGTTCGGATTGGATGGTGCGACGGCTAGCGCACCGATCGAACCCGTTGGTTGATCGTCAAAAATCGGCTTCCAAGTACGGCCGTAGTCGTTGGTTTTCCACACGCCGCCATTGTTGACGCCGATGTAAAACTCATTCGACTTGCCTGGTACACCTGTTGCGGCAACAGTCCGCCCGCCTCGGTGAGGGCCAATCATGCGCCATTGCAATGCCTCGTAGGTATTTGGCGGAATGCGTTGAGCCAGCGCCGATTCGTTCAACGCCGTGGCGAAAACAAATACCAATATCGAAAGCCTAAGTCTGTTCATTCGAATGCCTCTAGATGCGACACAATGCGTGAGAGAGATTAGCGAGCATAATCCAATTAAGGACATCGCCGCAACTGTCGGATCATTAACCCGGATTCAAATGAAGAGTCAGTACTCAATGAATTCAAAGCCCATTTCGTACGCTGAACGGGACATTACCGAGATGGTTGCGAACTGCGACGCAAACATTCGGCGTGCGAATTCGTGCGGACGGCTATCGGGAAAAAAAACGTTCCCGAGCGCTAGCCTGGGAACGTTTTGTTTGCACAATCAAGCGCGATGGCCAATGGTCAAGAAAGCGACACTTAGTTCGCTGACAAATGCCAAATAATTGAGTTGACCAAGTTACGCTCTCGCGGTTTTCCTTGCGGCCGTTTTGGAGGCCAGCATTTTCGGAGCTGCGGTTGCAGTGATTTTCGACGCAGACTTCGCGACAAGCTTGGGCGCGGTCTTGATCGCTGCTTTGGCGGCCATCGGTGCGGACTTCTTCGCAGTTGATCTGACAGCAACGATAGCCTTCGGTGGTGCAGCTTTGGTGGCGGCAGCGATCCTGGGCTTGCCGAAAGCGACGGCTTTACCGGCAGCGGCGGAAGCGTTGCCAGTTGCAGTCTTTCCGGTGTTCGTCGCTTTAGAAGCGATTACAGTTTTGGTGTTTTGTTTTTTTGCCATGCGAGATTCTCCAAATCGATTGAGTCCTGAGTGAGAAAGACGTTAAGGCCAAGATCGTACACTATTTCGGAAAAGTGGAAAACGGGATTGTCTGGATTGTGATCGAAATAGTTTCTCTTGACCGACCCGAAGGCAATTTATTTCAGAACGCAAATCGAGATCGAAAACAGTTGACATCATGCCGTCGATTAATCTGCCATTAGCCTTCTTAACACGACCTTCATTTCTGTTAGGACGTCGCGTTTTCCAAACTTGAGACCCGAAGAATGGCATTCATGGGTGCCGTCCGAAGGGCTCCTGCGAGAAACCCGGTTTTCGTTCCAATCGCTCGATTTTCGGCTGAAATGTGTGTTTTCTACGATTATGCGAAGGCGGTAAACTGCCTCGAACTGGTCATGCCTGCGGTAACTTCAGCGCTGGCCGCGCGGATTCAGAATCCATTCTGGGACCGAGATTGAAGGAAGTCGCGCGATCGACAACAGCAGCCCTGAAACGATCACCAGATTCGGAATCTCAACGTCGATCGACAGCCGCCCGGTCTGACGGAGCACCGACAATAGACGCGAAATCTTGTTTGGTAACAAACTGCTAGTGGTTTGAGCCGCTGCGGTAAAGCTCGCTTTCGCGTTTGCCTCGGGAAAGTAAAAAAGCGATTAAATCCATGACTTCATGCTCGGAAAGCCGATCGAGCAAGCCTTCGGGCATCAGCGATTTGGCGGCCTTTGTTTGCGAGTCGATATCGTCCTTGTTGAGGATCAGCGAATCGACCTTGACCAGCGGATTTTCGACGACTTTCAGGGTCTTTTCGCCATTTTCCACGATGATCCCCGAATACGATTTTCCGTCGATCATGAGAAAACGGAACGTCTGATAGTCCTTGTTGATTTCATGCGACGGCTCGACGACCGCTCGTAAAATCTCGGACGGGGTTAGCTTGGGATCAAGCTTGGTGAGGTCGGCCCCGAATTGGATACCCTGTCCGTCCAACCGGTGGCAGGCGATGCAGTTGGCGACTTGGAACATCCGGCGACCATTGTCGAACGACGGTGCCGTAATCTCACGAACGCGCGGCTCCAAATCGGCCAGCGTCCAAGCATTGCGCGGACGCCGATTTTTCAACATCTCATCTTCGGCGACCAGCGGATGCTGAGCTAAATATTGCTCGGGGCTTGCCAAGTACGCTGACAAGTCCTCGACGACGTACAGCGCCGAATACATCGTCCTCCAGTGTCCCGGATACGTGCAGACCACTGGATAAACGCCGACTTGTTTGGGTGCGCGAAAGCTGAGTTTGTGAACATTGCCCGGCTGGAGCAATGGACTTCCCAACAAAACCCGACTCGACTTGGGAATGTAGTTCCGCGCAGCCGCATCGGCATCGGTTGAAGTCGCTTCCGCCGATAAACCAATTTCGGACATCGCGCCGCGCTCGGTAATCACAAAGTTGTGTGGCATGATGTCGTTGTTTTCGAAAATGAATTCAACCGGTTTGTCTGCTTGAACGACCATCGTGTCTTGATCGTAGACCATTCGATGGGGCACGGTCGCGATGCGGATCACACGAACGCCCAATTCTCCCAACTGCTGACGGACGCGGCTGGCTTGGTCCGCGGGCAACAGCGAGGCGGCCGAATCCGCCAGTTGTAACGAGTCGATCACACCCGGTTCCGTCCGACGACCTTCCGGCACCGACTGGATGTAGGACACCAGTTGATCTATTAATTTTGGCGCACCATCGACCGGCCAGAGGTTTACCGGAATCTTTTGCAAAGCAGTGGTGACGGCGGCGCGATCATCCGGCTTTTCGAAATGTGCAGCAAGTAGTCCGAACGCATCGGATTCTTGTCCGCGCACGCTGGTCAAGGCAATCATTGCGGCATGTCGAATGACTGAAACGGGATCGCGCCCTTGGAACGGGTAGACCCCTTGGGCCGGCGGTGCGGCGAGGTTGTCGAGCTGAGCGACGACATCGCGATTCTCGTCTAAAATTTTCAGCGTGAAGCCTTCTAATCGCTTGCCGAATTGTTCGTCGGTTCGATTGAAAATCGCGATCGAATCGATCGGGACGATGCGCTTGAGGTCGACTTCCCACCATGGTTCGTCTGTCGGATCGTTGGAGTGAGTTTGCCCTCCCGATTCGAAAGTACCGAACTTGTTTCCGTCGATACCGCGCTCGGCACTCGCGCCGTAAGCTGTGTCTTTCTGCGTGGCGATTCCTTCACGGGCAATGTTGGTCTGACCGCTGTAAACCTCGACTTCGGCCAAGGTCAACACACGGTTCTTACCCGGAAGTTCAATCCGCACAAAACGTCCCAACGTTCCCGGTTCGCGATCGACTTGGGCGGAAAGGTCTCGCGGGAAATCGGTGATCAGCGAACGAACTGGGACGTAGAGGTTGGCTTGCAGATTCGGGTCGGTAACGAGCGGCATCGCTTGGACCAAATCCGAAAGAGAGCGAAGGTCTTTACGGGCCATTTCCCAAGCCGGATCGGTGCGCGAATCTGCCGCAATCAACGCAATGAACCCAATCTGCCGAACTATCGGACGGTTTGCATTCTGCACAAGTTGCACCAGTCGACGGCGGGTTGCCAACAAATCGCTCGCCGGCTGTTCCGAAATAAAGCGAACAAGGTCGAACACAACACTCTCATCGGCTTGCATCTCGCCGCGGTCAACGCGATCTATGGAATCGATTAAAACGGCAATCGGCGGCTTCGAATCAGCGCTGGCCAATCCAGTCAATGCTCGCTTTCGCTGCGAATCGGGGATCCCCGAGCGGAACAAGAGTTCGGCATAGACCGCTCGTTCTCCCGGCGCTTTGACAAGGTCCGCCGTGTCGAGGTATTTCAATAACTGCGCAATCGACGCCGGCTTCGAAAGCTTCAGCGGCAGGCCATCGACGATGGCCGTTCGCCACAACGGCTTTAGTCCGCGAACGGTTTCGCGAATGACGTACTCAAGAAATTTGTCGGTCGGCTGTTCCAGCGCGATCAAAGCGACATCGACGGCATCCACTGAGTCGAGATAGCTCGCCGCGCGGACAGCTTCGAGGCGGACGCGCGGAGCCGAATCGGTGGCGAGCTTGCAAAGTCGCGGCACGATATCGGTGACCCTGTCGCGCCACGCGCACAACACGCGAACACCTGCAGCACGAGCGCGAAAATCCTTCGACCGCAATACTTGATCGAGCAGCGGAATATCAACCACGTTGTGATATTGGTGTACCCACAGTGCTTCTAGTCGCTGATGTTCGTAATCGGCGTCTTGCGTATTGAGACCCTGGAGCCAAGTATTGACTGCCGCGATGACGTCAGTCGTTGGCCGTCCACCGAGCTCGATCTTGGCGCGATAGCGAACGCGATCTTCCGGTTCTTTCAGCAAGTCCAACAATTTTTCAATCGGCTTTCCCGCAATCGGCAACTGCTCAAGCAGCGGACGCTCGGCGCTAATCATCCGATAGATTCGGCCGTGCGCATGGTCGCGGCTTGGATCGCGCAAGTTATGTTGCATGTGGCCGACGATCGGGTTGTACCAGTCGATGAAATACAGCGAACCATCGGGCGCTGTCTCGAAATCGACAGGTCGAAAACTCTCGTCGGTCGAACTGAATAGAGGTTCGCTTTCGATCCCTTTGAAGCTCGATCCGTCATCTTCGATTCGATAGCCGAGCAATCCTTGAAAGCCGATCACGTTTCCGACCAGCAAATTGCCTTGCATTGCCGGCGGAAAATGCCGACTCGACAAGATTTCGGTGGCCGGACAAGGTCGCCATTGCCGTTCGTAAACTTTGGGTGCACCGGGATGCTTGTTCGGAAAATCCAAATGACCAGAAATGACTGAGCCGTGATAAGGGTCAGATCCGGTTCCGTCGTGGACGATGTCTTGGCCCCAACGATCAAAGACGTGCCCGTGCGGATTGGCAAATCCATACGGAATGTAGACTTCGAATTTTGAAGTCCGCGGTTCGAATCGATAGACGGCCGCGTTCGCCGAGCGAACCGGTGGACCGTAAGGCGTTTCCACTTGAGTGTGATGAAACGTTCCTTCCTGGAAGTACAGCGCCCCGCCCGGGTCGAACACGAAACTATTGGCAGTGTGGTGCGTATCGGCCGAGTCGAGGCCGTGAAGCACGCGCTGCCGAATATCCGCCACGTCATCGCCGTCGGTGTCTTTAAGAAACAACAAGTCGGGCGCGTTAGCGATCAGTACGCCGCCGTTGTAAAACTCAAACCCGGTTGGATTGTGTAAGCCACCCGCAAAAGTCTTGCAAATGTCCGCTCGCCCATCGCCATTGGTGTCTTCGAAAATCAAGAGCCGATCGTTCATTTCTGTTTTCGGCTGCCAATGCGGATAAGTCGGCCAAGTCGCGACCCACAAGCGGCCTTGGGTATCGAACGACATCTGCACCGGGTTGACCAATTCGGGAAATTCCCGTTCGGACGCGAACAATTCGACGCGAAATCCACCGGCAACCGTCATTTTTTCCAAAGATTGCTTTTCGTCGAGGGCAACGTGTGCGCCTCCCGGACCGGTTCCTGGCTTATTCGTCGAGACGGCTAAAGGTGAGTCCGTATTCGAGTCGTCAACGGTAAATGATTTGCCTTGCGCCATGGCCCAAATCTTTTGATCGCGATTGGCCGTTAGTTGATCGAGAATCTTCATTTCGCGAACCATGACGTCGCGGTTCGTTTGGCCTTCGACAAAGGCCAAATCGGCACGTCCTCCGAAAATCGAATAGCCGTCGGTCGTGCGGTACTTGTTGAACCAGAAGAAGTTTTTCTCGAGAACGGCGGCGCGCAACGGCTGCAGCTTGTCTCCTTCTTGCTCAATCTTGGAGTCGCCAAACAACGCCCGCTCGATCTCGATCGCAACGAGCTGGTTGCCCAATTCATTCAAATGAATCCCGTTTATGGTAAGCGGCTTCGTGTTTTGTCCGTACAGTCGCAAAGACGCACGAAACAAATCCACGAACGTAACCTCTTGTTCCTCCGCAACACCGCGCATTGCGTCGGTGTAAAGCTCGAGCTGGTCGATATTGCCTTTGCCGTCTGGAAAATTCGGATCCTCCAAGTTCTCATGGGAAATGGGAGAGCAAATTACGATTCGCGGTGCCGACCGACCGTTGTACTTTTGCGATTTCCAATGTTCGATTGTTTCGCCAAGCTGCCGTGCAAACGCCTCGATCCCCGCTTCTTGGGCATACGATTCGTTGTTTCCAAAGAACGCGATGATCACGTCAGCGCGATTAAATTCCAAATGCTGATCCGGAGTTCCAAAATCTTGCGATCGCAATCGGAGCGCAAGCTCATCGCCCGAAAACCCTAAATTGCGAATCGCCAAATCATGTTGGGGGAACCTTTGAAAAAGCGCCGTTTCCAGCCAGCCATCGTGCTGCATCCGGTCGGCTATTGTGTTGCCGACAATACAAATGTGATCGTTTTTGGAAATTTCAAAATCGTCAGCCGCGCAGCGATACTTAGTCAACAAACTGACTGCCACTACGACAAGCACTGAAAAAATATTGGTACAAACGCGTTTCATCAAAAACCTCAAAGCTGATTCGAAATTTGGGGTCAAAAGTACGTTCATCATAACCGCGCGGGAGTCGCGGATCGACCAGACGTTTTCCGGGGTGGATACGAAATTTTCGCTGCTCCCAACGTATTTCGCCAAGCCGGGTCGGCAAGCCGCAGTTTGTTCAATGTTGGACGAGTTGTCGCCCTCGGTCGAGCGGCGGAGAGTACAATTGCGAAGGCAGAAATCGTCGTTGATGCCAGCTTTACAGAAATCAGCATAGAAAAAATGTCCGCTGCTGACAAAACACGAAAGAGAAAACTTCGGGAATTGCCTCCCCCAGACGTTTACGATCCCGTGATCGAAGTTTATATGCGCGATGTGGACCGGACGCTGTTACGCGAGAATTTGAAATTGACGCCCCCCCAACGTGCGGAAAAGTTCATTCGCGGAATGCGTCTTGTTTTCGAACTGCGGCGGGCGAACCAAGCGAGGAGATATTCGACGCCATGAGGGACAAATCCTTCACGGATATTCTCTCCTTGCTGCATCATTCGCGAACCAATTTCATATTAATTGGCGGGGTTGCCGGAATGGCTCACGGCTCGGCGCGGGCGACCTTGGACGTCGATGTGGTCTACTCTCGAGACAGCGAAATGATTTGCCGATTGACGAACTGCCTCAAGCCTTTCCAACCCGCGCTGCGGGGCGCGCCTGCGGGATTGCCATTCACGTTCGACGAACCAACGGTGGAACGCGGGTTGAACTTCAAGCTGACGACCACGCTGGGCGACTTGGATTTGCTGGGCGAGGTTTCGGGCGGGGGTGAATACGAGGACTTGCTGCCTTTTACCGAAGTCCTCGAAGTTTTTGGGTTGCCCCTCCGCGGCGTTACGTTGGAGCGACTCATTCAGCTCAAGCGAGCGGCGGGCCGGCCGAAGGACTTGGAGGCCATCGCGGAATTGACCGCGCTGCTGGAAGAGCGGCGGAAGCTAGAAGGCCGGTGACCCAACGCAAATTTGGGAATCGGCAAAGGATTCTTGATCGGACAGCGGCTGCGCCAGTTAAACGACGAATGCGTTGCCACCGTCTGCGCATAAAAAAAGCTCTCGGCAACTTTGGATTCCAGGGGGGTGAGGAATCCGCATTGTCCGAGAGCGATTGGACCAATTGGGGCCGCGCTTCCGTGCGTCAGCCGTTGGCTTGTGGACACCTTCGAAAATAACTGAACACGTTGTGACTTCCGTGCCACTCAGCGAACGGTTAGGAATCGAATCTATGATTCCGGTTTTCGAAAGGTCGCTCGTCTAGACCTCTAATACCCTTTTGGATGTCAGAAGTGTTGGGGCAAAGTATGCGAATCGCCCCAGCCGGTCAAGAGAAGTTATTGCCGCCGATTTCTCGGCAAAATCGTTATCCCAGAATGCTGGCATGGGCACCGAATTGGGATCGTTGCCAATTTGCAACATCCACCCCGCAACGTCGGATTTTAGGCACGTGCCCGACCAGCGAATAACCGAAAATTCCAGCGATTTGGGCAAGCCCGATCGATCTTTCAAGGTAACTTTTCCGGTGGTACGGCCGTTGCAATGAATTGCCTGCACTCATCACCGCAGACCGCCATCGCCGATGGCTCTGGGTGAAACGATAAAGAATTTGTTGGGACAGCAAACTAATTGTGGATGCGAATTGATGTTGCCTAACGGACTTGCTGAACCAAAGAAATCGAATCGCATCTTGGAGCTGGATGCATTGCGGGCCATGGCGGCGATCAATTTGCTGCTGTTTCACTTTACGTACCTGTACCAAAACAAATACGGTTTCACGTCGCCGCTGGGAATTGCTTATCCGTATGGCAAATACGGCGTGCAATTGTTCTTCATGCTCAGTGGCTTGGTCAATGCGATGACCTTGTTGGGTAAGCATCGCTCGGAAGATTTCTTGGTAGCACGGTTGATTCGCGTCTGTCCGCCGTTTTGGGCCGCCATGCTGATCAATTTTTTGCTCGTCTGCATTATGCCACTGGCAGCCCATCCGCCGACGACCGCACAATGGTTGGCCAATTTGACCATCGTTCCTGGGCTTTGGGGTTTCGAATGCATTGAGCCGGTGACTTGGACGTTGCAAGTCGAATTGCTGTTCTATTTGGTGCTGTTGACTTGGTTTTCGATGGGAGCACTGCGCAAGCCCATTGTGTTGACCTGGGTTACTCTGGCGATCGCGGCTGTGGTTTGTCTTCCGCTCAAGCACGGCTGGCTAACGGAGGGAGCGATACCTTTTGCAATTGCTACTTCGTTAAACTCTGTTTTAATTCTTAGTACGTTGCCCTTATTTCTAATCGGCATCTTGCTCAACGAACGACGTTGCGGTCGCGGATCGTGGCTGGGTCACGGTTTCGCCATCATCGGTTGCGGAATCGTATTCCATTTGATCGACCAGAAAGACTACAACCCGGCGGTGACGGTTTTGTTCACGGCGTTGCTGGGCTTTTCGGCGTTCGGAAGAATCCCCGTGTTACGCCTCAAGGCGATTGCGTTCGTGGCTGGTATATCGTATTCGTTGTTCTTATTGCACAACAATTTGGGCTCGACGCTCATCTATCATTTGGATCGCTGGATCGGTCCGTGGCCGGCGCTCGTTCTCGCAACGGTCTTAGTAATTCTGATCGCTACGACTAGCACATATTGGTTTGAGCGACCCGTCGGCAAATGGATTAGCGACCGCTGGTTTAACCCAAGGCAATCCAAATTGGCGTCTGAACCTGGAGGTTTTGTTTTCCTCCGAAATTACTTATCACCGCCCAAGATTGGCAAACCGAAATGACCGCGACTTTGAATTTCGACACCACGATCGGTTCGCCCGTAGTCTTGATGACGAAGGTGCCGTCGCAGCTTCGGCTGCAAGTAATCAATGAAACCGAAGCGATGTCCGTGAGCCGTTCGCAATGGAATGAGCTTGCGGGCGATCATCCATTTTTATGCTGGGAATGGATTTTTTCGTGGTGGCAAACCTATAAAAGCACTCGCGAAGCCGCCGTACTCGTTGTCGTCGACGAAAACGATCGCTGGGTTGGACTGTTTCCACTCTGCATCGAACGACAGCGTTTTTGGGGTCGCGTTCTTGTGAATATGGCCAGCGGTCGAGCGTGTTCGGACCACGTTCGACCAATCATTGCGGCCGGATTCGAGCGGCCGGTTCTTGCGTTGATGGCCGGTTGGATTCAACAACAATCGGTTGACAAATCGTTCGATCTCATCGACTGGGACGGTTTGGATGTCGACGATCCGTTAGTCGAACAACTGATCGGCGCGCTTACGGTCGCCGGCATGTCGCGGCGCGATTTGCCGATCGAAGCAAGTTGGGTTGTGAAACTTCCCCGAGATTGGAACAGCTTTGAAAAGAGCATCAACAAAAGCTTTCGCCGCAAGGTCCAAAAAGCACTCCGCAACGAGCAATTATCCGGCGTCGAAGTCCTCACTTTGAAAACTGAAACTGAATTTCGCGAGAACTGGTCGACGCTAGTCCGATTGCACGAAGCGCGGCGCGAATCGATGGATCAGATTGGCTGCTTTCAAGACGCTGGCTTTTCGGAGTTTTTGCTCCAGGCCATTTCAAGCATGGCCGAACGGGGCGGCGCGACCGTGCTCCTGGCGAGGAAAAATGGGGTTCCATTTGGCATGATCATGTTGCTTTTCGGCGGACGCCAAGCTTATATGTTCCAAAGTGGTTTTGATCCGGCACAAAGACAATTGGAACCGGGGCATTTGATGGCGACTTGTGCGACGCGGCACTCGATCGAACAAGGCATTTCGCACTTTGATTTCTTGCGCGGCGACGAGCCGTACAAAGCCCGTTGGACGGCAGTCCGTCAACCGATGTTTCGCGTGCGCATAGTACCCCGACGCCTGATTCCGTGTTGTCGGATTTATTTGTGGGAAATCGCTCGCGCGATCAAGAATCGTTTGCGGCCGTCTTCGGCTCAAGTATCGAAAGCGCCGGTCACCAGCGAGAATGAGGAATAATACGCGATACGAAATATGGGCGACTCGTGACTCCTTTGTACGTTATCGAACCCCTAAATTTGCTACGACAAGGTACTAGGTCCAAACCACTTGGTGCGCCGCAGCGCTGCAAGCATGAGCGGCAACAAACTCAGCAGCAATAAAGCAAGGATGAATCGGCCGCTCAAGATACTGGACACACCACGCGCGTTCAGCGTGGCCAAATCGGGAACCGTCGATCCGGCGTAAACGAAAATCAAAGTCGCCGGCAGCATTCCCAATTGACTTACCCACCAATACGTTTTCAAACGAATCGGCGTTAGCCCCATCAACACATTGACTAAGAAGAATGGCAGACCGGGAATCAGCCGCAACGAAAGCAGGTACATCGTGCCACTTTTCGCAAACGCCGCATCGACGAGTTGCACGCGAGCGGCAAACCGTCGCTCCATTTCAGATCGAAATAAATACCGGCTTGCGAGAAATGTCAGCGTCGCGCCAGTCGTTGAGGCAAAGCTCACGAGAATCGTCCCAACGATCATTCCAAACAGCCAGCCATACAGCAGACTGATGGCCGTCGCACTGCCAATGAAGGCTGCGGTGACGAAAACGTAGATTAGAAATGCACAAGCCAACACCGGCACCGGATCATTCGAAAGCGACAACCGCAATGCTTGTTGGCGCTGGGCCAAACGATCCAGCGTCAACTCATTGCCCCATTGAAAGTAGGCAAAGACCATGAAGCCGATGATCGCCAACAACAGCAGAGGCCGAATCCACCTGAACCAAGTCACTTTGTTCGAAAGGTTATCTTGCTTCATGTTTGCATCAATCGCTGAATGATGCGGCGGGCGGTGATGTTGAGGGGTAGGTCGGCAATCGAACAGCATGGAATCCAGGCCCATTGGTCTTTCAGTTGTTTTCGAAGACGGCCTCGCACGCGAGTCGCATCATGGCAGCTTAGTTCGATCTTATATCGAGTCACACTATGCCGCAAAGTAAAGCGACGCGGACTGACGGCAACACGCAAGCCGGTTTGGTCTTGGATGATTCGTGGCAGGTCGCGCACGTCCTGAATCTTGGCCAAATCGAATCTTGGCACATCCCACAAACCGTCCCAGCGCTGACCCGGCCCGCATTTACGCATAAGCCATTCATCGCCGCGCTGAATGACAACGGCAAATTGAAAAACGTGGGTTGGTACAACACGCGGAGCTTTGCGAGGAATGAGGTGAACGATGCCTTGATCCGCAGCGGTACACGTCGATCGCAACGGACAGGCCACGCAATCAGGATTTTTCGGTACGCAGACTTGGCTGCCGATCTCCATCAACGCTTGATTGAAATCTCCTGCGCGATCGCGGGGCAACAGCGATTTGGCGAAAGTCCACAATAGTTCCTGAGTTACCGCGCTGCGTGGATCGTTTGTTATTCCAAGCAATCGACAATGCAATCGAACCGTGTTGGCTTCCAGGATCGGCAGTCGTTGGTCCTTGCTAATCGACAAGATCGCGCCGGCCGTGTATCGCCCGATTCCCGGAAGCGCGATCCATTCCTCGAAAGTCTCCGGACATCGACCGCGATGCTGCTGCTGGATTAGCTTCGCGGCTTGGTGAAGTTTTCGGGCGCGGCGGTAATAACCCAATCCTTCCCACAGTCGCATGACAGCCTCTTCGTCGGCAGCGGCCAATGAGTCGACGGTGGGAAACCGAGCAACAAATCGGCTAAAATACGGAATGACAGTCGCAACTTGCGTCTGCTGCAGCATGATTTCGCTGACCCAAACGCGATAGGGCGATCTATTCTTGCGCCACGGCAAATCGCGCTGATGACAGTCGAACCAGCGCAGCGATTGTCGGCGCAATCTGGCGATCTGGGAAGACGCGAAGAGCCTATTCGAGAACCGCAAGGAGAGGGGGTCAGTCCCCGATTTTCTCCGAGGACTACGCAAATCGGCGACAGACCCCAGCGGTTCTCCAGCGGCGGTGGTGCTTCGGATCATGACGCGACAAAGTTAACGAGACGGTCGGGTACCACAATGACTTTTTGAACGGTCATGCCCTGCAACAACTCCACAACTCGGTCGTCGCAACGCGCGGCTTGCTCCAATGCGTCTTTGCTAATGCCGGGGGGGACCTGAATTTTCGTGCGCACTTTGCCTTTGATTTGAATCGGAATTTCGATCAATTCGTCGCGGGCAAGTGCTTCGTCGAATTTCGGCCACAGCTCATACGCCAAAGTTTGCGAGTGACCCAAGATCCGCCACAGCTCTTCAGCCAAGTGTGGCGCGAACGGTGCAAGCAACAATATAAACGGTTCCATTACCGTCTTAGGCCGCGCGGATTGCTTCGTGAAGTAATTCACGAATTCCATCATTCGCGCAATCGCCGTATTAAAACCGAGCGACTCGATATCGGCCGTCACCGCACGAATGGTTTTGTGCAAGAGGCGAAGTTGCTCGTCGGTCGCTGGCTGATCGCCAACCGCCGCCGCCAATTGCATCGCTTCCGCTCGTTCATCGATGAGCATCCGCCACACGCGATCCAAAAAACCTCGGACGCCGTTCACGCCAGTCATGCTCCACGGTTTGGTCGCTTCGAGCGGGCCCATGAACATTTCGTATAACCGCAGCGAATCAGCGCCGTAATCGGCCACGATTTCATCTGGGTTGACAACATTGCCGCGAGCTTTGGACATTTTATAAGCGCGGCTGGCGACTCGAATTTCTGGGTTGGATTTCAAAACGAATACGTCGCCTTGTTTTTCGACTTGGTCGGGGATCAAACGAACGGGCGTCACGGACGCACCAGTCAAAGCTAATACCGCTTGGTTGTCATCGTCCTCGCTAACCTGATCGCTGCTGATCCATTTTTCGTCGAAGTCGCGGTAGCCGGTGTATTCCATTTCGCCCAAAATCATGCCTTGGTTGACCAGTTTACGAAACGGCTCGACCGTCGACACGTGCCCGCGATCAAATAGGACTTTGTGCCAAAACCGGCTGTACAGTAGGTGCAGTACAGCGTGCTCCGCCCCGCCGACGTACAGATCGATCGGCATCCAAAGCTTTTCCATTTCGCGATCGACAAAAACTTTTCCGTTCTTGTTATCGATGAATCGCAAAAAGTACCAGCACGATCCGGCCCACTGCGGCATGGTGTTGGTTTCGCGTTTATATCGGCGGCCGTCGAGCACCGGGTAAAGCCAGCTTTCGTCGGCTTTTCCTAATGGCGGCTCCGGACGGCCGTGCGGTCGATAGTCCTCTATTTTCGGCAAGTCCACTGGCAACTGATCGATCGGGACGGTTCGCATCAAGCCGTTGGGCTTGCCGTCGTCACCCAGCTCGTGCAAGATCGGAAACGGTTCGCCCCAAAACCGTTGTCGACTAAACAGCCAATCGCGCAACTTGTAATTGACTGCCGCCCGGCCAAACCCGCGTTCGCTTAGCCATTGGACGATTGACTGTTTCGCCGCGTCGATCTTGAGCCCGTTCAAAAAGTCACTGTTGATGGCATGTCCGTCGCCGGAGTAAGCGTCATCCGGAAATCCGTCCGGTGGCTGCACGGTGCGAACGATCGGCAATCCAAACGCTTTGGCAAATTCCCAATCGCGCTGGTCTTGACCCGGAACCGCCATGATCGCACCGGTGCCATAATTAATCAGAACGTAGTCGGCGATCCAAATTGGAACTTGTTTGCCGTTGACCGGATTCACGGCGTAGGAGCCGGTAAAAACGCCGGTTTTCTTTTTTTTCTCTTCTTGTCGTTCGCGATCGCTTTTGAAGCTCGCTTGCTCGCGATACTGGTTAACGGCCGCGCGCTGCTGCTCCGTAGTCAAAGTCTCCACAAACGGATGTTCGGGTGCGAGTACCATGTAGGTCGCCCCAAACAGCGTGTCGGGGCGAGTCGTGTAAATTCGCAATTCGTTGTCCGTCGGCGAAGCCACAAACCCCGACTTCGTTCGCTGTTGCGTCCAAGCCGCGAATTGTTCCGTCGAGCCCACGTAAAAATCGACTTCGGCACCGACGCTGCGACCGATCCAATCGCGCTGCAACTTCTTGATACCGTCCGACCAATCGAGACTGTCGAGATCTCGTTCCAATCGGTCGGCGTAAGCCGTAATGCGGAGCATCCATTGCCGCAGAGGGGTGCGTTGCACAGGATGGTTTCCGCGTTCGCTTCGCCCGTTAATGACTTCTTCGTTGGCCAGTACAGTGCCCAGCCCCGGGCACCAATTGACGGGAGCTTCGGCTTGAAACGCCAATCGATTTTGATCTTGGTACCGGCGAACGGCGTCGGGGCCTTGTTGCTGGACTTGATTGGGAATCGGCAGTTCATCAATCGGTCGGCCCCGTTCGGCGTCGGCATCGTACCACGTGTCAAACAGTACTAGGAAAATCCATTGCGTCCAACGGAAGTATTCGACGTCTGTTGTCGCCAGCTCGCGCTCCCAGTCGTAGCTGAAGCCCAGCATCTTTAGCTGGCGGCGAAAGTTGGCGATATCGCGCTCGGTCGATTCACGCGGCGGCGTGTTGGTCGCGATCGCGTACTCTTCCGCCGGAAGTCCAAACGCATCAAAGCCCATCGGATGAAGAACCGAATTCCCAAGCATGCGTTGATAGCGAGCGACGATATCGGTCGCCGTGTAGCCTTCGGGGTGGCCGACGTGCAAACCCTTTCCGCTGGGATACGGAAACATGTCCAGGATGTAAACTTTCTGGCCGCGAATTTGCTCGGGCGTTCGAAATGTTTTGTGAGTTTCCCAATACCTCTGCCAGTTTGGCTCGATTTCAGCGGGGTTATACTTTGGCATGTTGGACCACGGCTCTTTCGGCGCTTGAGTCGGATTGAACTTTGCGATTAATATAGCGAATTGCGACTGTTATCTAAATGGACGCCAGTGGCTTGGCGCCGGTTCGCGACTGTTATATTGCAAGCGCTGGCCTTGGTCCGTGCCAATCGTTAAACTGGGATCGCGCGACGCAGGTGGGCCGTTTGCTTTTTTAATTGAGGAAGCCGTGATTCGGAAAAGTCCCCGCTTGCGATTGACGGAAGCGGAACGAGAAAAGATGCGCAGCGCCGGGCGATTTAACGCGCGGCTGATGGACTTCCTTCGGCCCTACGTTCGCGAAGGAATTGCCACCGGCGAAATTGATCGACTGGTCGATGAGTACACCCGCGACCATGGTCATACGCCCGCTTGTTTAGGCTACGAAGGCGAGAAATGTCCGTTTCCCAAAAGCTGCTGCGTCAGCATCAACGAAGTCATCTGTCACGGCATCCCCGGTAATTACGTCTTACGCTCTGGAGACATCGTCAACGTCGATGTAACCACCATTGTCGAAGGCTGGCACGGCGATCAATCGGAAACGTTTCTCATCGGAGACGTGACCGCGCCAGTGAAAGACGTCGTTCAATGCTCGTTTGACAGTTTGTATTTGGCGATCGATGCGCTCAAACCTAACTGCCCGGTTTCACTCGTCGGCGAGACGATTGTTTCGTTTGTGAAAAAGCGGTATGGATTTGGCGTGGTCGATAAATACGTGGGCCACGGCATTGGGACTCGATTTCATCAGCGGCCCAATATCCCGCATGTTCCCACGCGCCAAGCCCGTTTTGATCTGCTCGCACCGGGGATGTGCTTTACGATCGAGCCGATGATCAACCAAGGGACGATTCAATCCTATTGCGATCCGCGCGACGGCTGGACGGTCCGGACGCGGGATGGCCATCCTTCCGCGCAATTCGAGCACACCATACTGATGACCGAAACCGGCCCAGAAATCCTAACCCTCACCGAGGACGGCCCGCAAAAAGGGCATCGGTTTTAGATGTATTCCAAAGACGTTCCAACTTGAGCACGACTAACCACCGGCCGCGTTGCCGTCGAACTCCTGGGAGCGAGGACGTTTTGTCCGTCTTGTTTTCTCGATACGTGAGAGCGTGCAAGACGCACGCACGCGAAATTTCCCGGCCTTAATAACCGACGAGGAACGAGTTCGTCTCGCCGCCTACGGCTGGGCCGTTCGAATCATGTTCGTGCCGGATCAAGCGGTTGAAAACATCGGAATTGAACTAAATACTTTTTTAAACCTTCAAATGCGCAAAGATTATCGTGAGGGGCACACAATCAGTCGCTGTGTTTAGTGGCAACCCTCTTGCTCATGAAATGAATCTTTCCGCCTGCACCACAGCACAATCGAATGTCGACCACTCGCTTTCCAGTTGGATCAATTAGTTTCCACATCATAACCCCTGCGTTTTCCCCGACTGGTGATTCTGCGTCGAGCGGTCTCCCAAAACGTTTTACAAACTCGTCAGCTGATGTGAAATTGCTTGTGTCTGTATCTAGTTCACTGCTTTCGAGAAATACTAGCTTGAGCACCGAATCACTATTTGAACGATACCAAGATACCCCGGTCGAGTTTTCACAATAGTTCTTTGTGTCAAGGCAGATACATCTGTCGACTTTTCCACCCCATACCGCGAGCAATTCGGAAAGCTCTTTGAATTTGGGCTCGTCATAAATCTCTAAGGACAGCCTGTCCCATTTAAGTTTTATCTGTTCGATCTTAACTAAGCGTCCCTCCTGTGCCGACAAGCTTCCTCCATTCAAAAGGAACAACAACAGGCAATAACAAAGCGATGTTCGAGTCCATTTTGACACAATACGGGTCCTCATTATTGGTTTCAAGGGCTTCGGATCACTCTTTGGGCAACTATGCCGGATAACTTCCTCGGGCTCGCCGACCGTATGCGTTTTCAAAAAATGGTCCTGTGCCACTCACATAAAGTTGGCCGCTTTGCGAGTCTTAATAGGTGGAGTAAGTAGCCTCCTCGTGATGGTGAGATAACCAAGTCGCGTCAGCGCAGGACTGAGTGCATTTCGACTCAACCAGGCGCGAGGACGTTCGTCGATTATGGGTTACGCCCATGCCGACCTTGCCTAGAACGGGATTGTTCTTTCGATACTTTTTCGCAAAAGATAAACGCTACCGTGATTATGCTTTGGCTCCTCTCCAAGTGCATTTCTAAGTTTTTCGCGATTGTCCTCGCCGAGGGCATTCATCATTTCAACTCGATAGGATCGCTCCAATTTGAGCAACTCCTCGTCAAGTTTTTCTATGGCCTTTTCGATGCTCTCTTGAAGCGTAGCTCTTTGCTTACTATTTACTTGAAGCGATTCGTCGAAGTGGCCTCGCATGAGTAACACGATCGGCCCCAATCGCTTGTGTTTCCTTCGCTCTGCCTGTTTCGCGATTGCTTCGACTTGGTGCGGAAGAAGAATCTCGTCCATGAGCTTTGTGCGCGAGTAACCTTCGAGGTAGGCCCATTTTTGCTTGAACTGCTCTTTGATTTCCTTCCAAGTACCCGTCTTCATCGCTTCGGATATTTCGTCGTCGCGTTCGCGTCCCAAATCGGTCAGTTCCTGGTTCAGGTTTAACACTGCATCTTTTTGATCGCCTGAAAAATCCGCTATGACCAACGCCTCGTTTTCGACGAGTAGTCGAGCAATCGATTGAACTGCGTTGACAGTTGGAACTTCGATGTCGCTCCGTATCCAACGAAGTTCCACTGGGCTCCAGTCTAAAGAGACACGCTTCCGAAATACGTCGATCAAGGTCTCTTCTTTCGAAACTACCTCCATCACCGGATTCGACTTGAGGAAGTCAAGCTCGGCGAATAAAAAGTCGGTAATCAACTCCTGGCCTTCGCATTCCTTCTTGAACAACTCCACTTGGTTTTTTTCAAGGTGCTTGGTGACAGATTCAATGAGCGTCTTAGATTGTTTCTCCAGGCCTGGGCCGACTTTGGCGGAAAGCGAATCGCTAAGTTTTCTAAGTCGCGTTCGTTCTTCATTGTCCAGCTTAATATCCAGTGCTGTACAATCCTCAACTACAAAGGCGAGAAAACCTTTTTGTCGAAGGCCCGAGAATAGCACTAATTCCTTGGCCCTTTGGAATTGATGGTCCACGAAAATTTCCTTTACATCGAGCGTTGTCCGATCGGCAAATTTCCAAAACTCCTTTTTGGCGTCGTCGGGAAACGTGTTCGTGGCCAAATGACGTCCGTAGCGCTCCATGAAGTCCTTTCGAAACTTGTCGGATTGCTCGAATATGTCATTCAGTTTGCGTTTTTGCTCCGCCGTCACCTCAAGATTCTTCTGGAACTCTTCGC
>JANMEB010000493.1:0-4396 GCA_031376585.1 Planctomycetota bacterium
GTTCGATTGAGCAGTTCAGCAGTCCACTGCTCCGGGCTAGTGTAAAACGTGTCAGGAACCGTTTTAGGACTTTTGGACGCAATCGCTTTCGACGGAGTTGCCTTGTCGAGAATCAAGATCGCGATTAGCGACAAAAACAAACCGCGATTGGTTTTTGGATGTCAACGCTTAAGTAGCTTCGAAAATAAATAAATCGATTCGACTTCCAATTGAGTCGCCACTAACTCAAAAATTAGAATCGGCCGAGGGAAACATTGTCCTTGGCCGATTTGTTTTGCACTTGCCGACGTTCGCAGCCTTCTTGGTCGATCTGTTCGAAAACGACGATTCTGACTAGAATTCATGGCTCTGCTGCGGTCGATTCTACCGCTTCGGATTCGCTTCATTTTTCCCCTGAATTGTCATGCTCGACAAACCCAGACAACTGGCCAACGACGTATCGCATCGCCAGTTTCGCGATGACGAGTTTTGGCGCGCTATCCCCGGCTGGGCGGATGTGACTCGCGAGCAGTTCGCCGATCATCACTGGCAGTCCAAAAACTCGATCACCCGGTTAAAGCAAGTCAAGGCGTTGCTTGGCGAGCGAATGTGCGACGATTTTTTGCGCGACATCGAAAAAGGCATCCACAGCGCGACGATGAACGTACGGATTACGCCCTATGTTTTTTCCTTGATCGATTGGGACCAGCCAGCCGACGATCCGCTGCGCAAGCAGTTTCTTCCGATTGCGTCGCAGATGCTGCCGGATCACCCGTATTACTTGGCAGACTCGCTTTACGAGGACGTCGATTCGCCGGTGCCAATGCTGACGCATCGCTACGTCGACAAAGTCCTTTTTCTGCCGCTGACGACTTGTCCGGTTTATTGCAGTTATTGCACACGCAGCCGGATCATCGGCGGGTCAACGGATACCGTTGATAAAGACACTTACGGAGCAAACCCAGAAAAATGGGAAGCCGCTTTTCAATACATCGCAGCGAATCCGGAAATCGAAGATGTCGTGATATCGGGAGGCGACGCGTTCAATTTGAAGGCCGAGCACATTTCGCTCATTGGCAACCGGCTCTTGGCGATTCCGCACATTCGCCGCTTGCGGTATGCGACCAAAGGGATCGCGATCTTGCCGATGAAGATGCTCACCGATCATGAATGGATGGACGCCTTTTTGGGTGTCCACAAGCAGGGTCGGGCGATGGGCAAGCAAGTCTTCATCCACACGCATTTTTCGTCGCCGCGGGAAATGACTCGCTGGAGTCAATTGGCCATGGATCGGCTGTTTTCCGAAGGTGTTGTCGTTCGCAACCAAGCAGTCCTGCAAGAAGGGGTAAACAACGAACAAGATGTGATGGTCGACCTGACCAAGCGGCTATCCTTCATCAACATTCAGCCGTACTACGTGTACATTCACGACATGGTCCCAGGCTGCGAGCATTTGCGAACGACTGTTGCGGAAGGGGTCGAACTGGAAAAACAGGTTCGCGGTTCGACGGCGGGATTCAATGTACCGACGTTTGTTTGCGACGCGCCGGGCGGCGGCGGAAAACGCCATGTGGCTTCGTACGAATACTACGACCGCGAAAATGGTATTTCGGTTTGGCGTGCGCCTAACGTTAAACCGAATGAGTTGTTTCTATACTTCGATCCGTTGCATTTGCTTAGCCCAGCGGCACAGCAACGTTGGTCGGACTCCGCCGGCCGATTGGCGATGGTTCGAAATGTAATCAGTGCCGTCGACCAAGACTTGCCCAAGGAATCGCTCGATAAAATCAGCGTTCGATTGGAGCATGGAGTTAAGAAATAATGAACTCAGCGGACCCCAAGACTCCCGGCGGTTGGACCAAGGAACGGATGGCCGACGAGATCATTGCTTTGTTGAACGATGGTTGCAGCCTCAATCTGGGAATTGGAATTCCCACTCTCATCGCGGAACGGATGCCACACGAAAAGCATGTGTTTATTCACTCGGAAAATGGCGTGCTGGGCGTTAGCGGGCGACCGACGCGAGCGACAGTTTCGCCAACGCTCATCAACGCAGGCAAAGAGACAATTTCGGTTCAATCGGGCGCGAGCTACTTTGATAGTGCGTTGAGTTTTGGAATGATTCGCGGCGGGCATATCGATAATTGCGTGCTGGGCGCGATGGAAGTCGACGTCTCAGGAAATCTCGCGAACTGGATGATTCCGGGCAAGAAAATCACGGGCATGGGGGGCGCGATGGACTTGGTTAACGGTGCCAAGCAAGTGATCGTCATGATGACCCACTTCTCGAAATCCGGTGAATGCAAGCTCATGCACAAGTGCAAACTACCACTAACTGGCCAAAAAGTAGTGGATTTGGTTGTTTCTGAACTTGGGATATTTCGCCCGACCGGCGCGACGTTTGAAATCCTGAAGCTTGCTGAAGGAATTTCGCTGAAACAATTGTGCGACGAACCGACTTTGTTTTCACTGCTGAAATAGTTGAGGAGTCTAGCGTCTTGAATCGCGCCGTTTTTGTCGCCGGATTGCGAACACCTTTTGGCCGTGCTGGCAAAGGTGCGTTCGCCAACACGCGACCCGATGATTTGGCTATAGAGCTGATCCGCGCACATCGCGTCCGCTACCCGGGTTTATGGTTAACGACACCGGAAGATTTTGTGGTCGGATGCGCTTATCCCGAAGGCGAGCAGGGCTACAACTTGGCCCGGATGATTGCCATCGGAAGCGGCAGCGACTCGCCGGGTGTAACTGTGAATCGGCTCTGTGCCAGTTCGCTTGAAGCGGCCGTGATTGCGGCAGCTCGAATTCGTGCGGGTTGGGGCCAAAGCTATTTCGTCGCTGGTGTCGAATCGATGAGCCGAATCCCGAGGCGCGGCGCTAACTTCTCGGAATCCGATCAGATCAAGTCCACAAATGCCTCGGCCTATGTTCCAAACGGCGACACGGCGGAACGTGTGGCGGGACAGTTTCCGCATTTAACACGAGCGCGTCAGGAGGATTTTTCTGCGCGCTCGCACGAACTTGCGGCGGCTGCATTTAATGCGGGGCACTATCGAACACAGATTCATCCATACTTGATCGAACGGGACGAGTTTATTCGCGTCCCTGTGGATCGGGCCAAAATGCAAAGCTTGCCGCCAGCTTTCGATACCAACGGCGTGGTTACAGCCGCGACCAGTTCGCCGCTGACGGATGGAGCGACATGCGGGTTCGTCACGGATTGGAATTCCGCGAAGCGTGCTGAAGTAACGTGGGGACTGGAGATCGTCGACGCGGCAGTAGCGCATGTCGCGCCCGAAGTCATGGGCTTGGGACCGGTTCCCGCGACGCAGCTATTGTTGCGCCGAAACAACGTCAAAGCGGAATCGCTGCAAGCAATCGAGATCAACGAAGCATTTGCGATCCAAGTTCTGGCGTCGATCGAACAACTTGGCTTGCCCGCAGATCGTGTGAATGCCTGGGGCGGAGCGATCGCATTGGGGCACCCTCTTGGTGCAAGCGGTCTGCGACTCGTGATTACGTTACTAGATCGCCTTGCCGCCCAAGGGGAAGACGGCGCACTAGGCATTGCAACTCTTTGTGTCGGCGGCGGGCAAGGCATGTCGCTACTGGGTAGGCTGGTGAAACTCGGCCAATCTGCGTCAGCCGCTTAAGTATCGCTCGATTTAGCGACCTCCGCGCCAGCATGTCGGACTTGCAATGTTAAGCTCGGCAAATCGTGCGGACGCGAAAATCTTGGCCGAATCGATTTGCCGATTGTGCCGATGGAATGGATGATAGCGGATTTTCGGACGTGATTCCGTGCATAATCCCGACAAACCAAAAACGTCTTGGCGAGATTTTGGTCGTTCCGGATGAACGACCTGCGACGCCCTCGACTGCGACCCACTGAAGGAGTTTTTCCATGTTAAGAAAATTGGCTTTTAGTTTTGGATTCCTGTACTTATCTGTTGCTGTCGCGCAAGCGCAAGTCATGACGGATATGGCTGGGCCGCCCCCACAAGCAATGATGCCACAGCCACAAGTCGGCCCAATGCAGGGCGGCGGTGCGCCGGGCTACGGAGAATCGTATTTCGACGGTGGTAATCAGTGCAACGCAGGCTGCAACGATTCGTGCAATCAGTGCCAGGATTGTTGCAGTTATGTGAAGCTGTTCGGCGGCTGGACCCAGGTTGAAGATTTCGAAACTTTCAATCAAAACACGCAGGTGTTCGGCTCATTTGATAACGGGTATGCCGCCGGCGGAGCTCTCGGACGCAAAATTCGCCCGATGTTGAATGTCGAATGCGAGTTTACCTATCGGAATAATGAAGCGGACGAATTGACGGCCCAATTTATTAACAATATCCAAAACGGGCCGGTGATCAACACGACTTGGGACGGGGAAATCAACACCTATTCAGGCATGACGAACTTG
>JANMEB010000501.1:0-8537 GCA_031376585.1 Planctomycetota bacterium
GGTAATGTGGCGCGGTGATTCGATGATAATCTCTTGAAGCCCGCCGCCAGCAACGCGCGAGTACGGTCCGAGCGACTCGTGTACCAGTTCGAAATTGGGCGCGAACGCGGGAAACTTGTTCGGCACGACTCGAACGAGCCAAGGCTCCCTCGGTTCGTTTGACGAATTCAATTCCAGAATGGCCGACGGCGTTTGAGACTCTTGGCCGGCGCAAAACGGACAGATCGCGTCCGGTTGACGCGATTCGACGCGGCGAAATTCATTCGGTCGCTGGGCGCGAATGGCCGCGATGTTGACCCAATGACCGGAAAGCGGATCGTACCGAAGTTCCGTCATGCTGACTTACGCTGGGCGACCCGCTCGGCTGGCGGCCGCAATTTTTTGATAGACGCTTTGGTACTGCCGAGCGCTTTGAGCCCACGACCAATCTTGTTTCATCCCACGGACGACCATCTGGTCCCACAAACCGGGAAAATCATTATAAGTGTCGACCGCCCGCTTGAGCGTCGCACTTAATTCATCGGCGGTAAAATCGCGAAAGCTGAATCCGTTGGCCGTCTTTTGCTGAATGTTTTCGTCGCTGGCATCGACCACCGTATCCGCCAAGCCCCCGGTGTGAAACACGATCGGCAGCGCACCGTAGCGAAGGCTGTACATCTGGTTGAGTCCGCACGGTTCGTAGCGGCTGGGCATCAAAAACATGTCTACGCCTGCTTCGATGCGATGAGCCAATCCATTCGCAAAATCCAACCGCACACCGAGCTTGCCAGGGAAACGGCGAGCCAAATCTCCCAAAGCTTGATGATATTCCCAGTCGCCGCTACCTAGCACGGCCCATTGGACGTTCGATTGCGTCAGCCACTTTTCCATCACTGGCAAGTTAAGCGCCCAACCTTTTTGCGAAGCCAGCCGTCCGATGCTTCCGATCAATGGCGTCGTCGGCGAAACGTGCAGGCCAAGTTCTTTTTGCAACGCCATTTTGCACGCCGCTTTGCCTTCGCGCCAGGTCGTCCAGTCATACCGCGCGATCAGTTGCTCGTCGCGCGACGGATCCCATTCAAGCAGGTCGATCCCATTCAAGATTCCGATGATCGCCGAGCCGCGATGCCGCAGCACGCCTTCCAAGCCACATCCATATTCGTAAGTCTGAATCTCTTCCGCATAGCGCGGGCTGACCGTGGTGATCGCGTCGGCGAAGACAATTCCGGTCTTGAGCAAGTTGAGCTGACCGAAGAATTCCATCTGCTGCCAATTAAAGTACTTCCAGTCGATCCCGGTCAACAGCATGTCCCAATGCCAAAACGATCCTTGATACGCCAAATTATGAATCGTCATCAACGTGGCCAAGCTTGGAAAGCCCGGCCGCATTCGGAATTCTGTCTGATACAGTGCCGGTACCAATCCCGTTTGCCAATCGTTGCAATGCACCACATCAGGTTGCAGTTTCAGCGAACTAATCGCTTCCAAAACCGCGCGGCAAAAAAACGTGAACCGCTCGCAATTGTCCAGGTAGTCTTCGTTCGCTTGGCCATACAAAGCCGGGCGATCAAAATAGGCTGGCTGATCTACAAGGTAGACCGTTACGTTCGAGTTGGGGAGCGTCGAGCGAAGCAAGCCGCCTTCAACGGATTTCTTGCCGATGGATATCGTGAACTTGACCGGAGTAATATCGATCGTCTGTTGTGACTGCCAGATTGCGCGATAGGCAGGCACAAAGACGATGACTTCGTGGCCCAGCTTTTCCAGTTCGATCGGCAATGTTCCGCAAACGTCGGCCAGCCCGCCAGTCTGGGCGAACGGGACGACTTCGCTAGTGACAAACACGATTTTCATGAAGCTCCCCGCAGTATGAAGAGTCCAATTATAGATCACTCCCATGCTGGTGATGGCGGCGGGAGGGAAACCACGTGAAAGTCGCGAAAAATAGGCAGTAACCTAGGAATTACCAAAACTAAAGAACCGAACCGGGGAGCATGGCGGCAATCGCAGCCTCGATTTCGCTCGCAATCGCGGAAGCATTATCGGATTCTAGTTCCAAGCGCGGTCCAGCATAAACGTCATCGACGATCTTGCGAACCAAGGCAGCTGCCGCGTCTTGATGATCGTGTCGCCAATACACCGCGAGCATGGGCTTACCGGGCAAGGCACTCCATTGTTCCATCGTCTCGACTGGCACAATCGCGAAATGGCTACTGGCTTCAGAAAACTTGGCCGCCGAGTTGCCCGACAGCGAATTGTGTTTTGCAACGATTGCATGGGCTACGGTTTTTGCAAGTTCTGGATTTCCCAAAATGGCAACGACGCTTGACCCCGAATCCAGATGCGCGAGCAATTCGCCGATCGACATCCGAGCGGTCGGATGAACCATGTCGGCAGCGATCTCGGCTGCGGGAACCAGTACGAAACGTCGGAACGACATTCGCGAGTGCGGAACGATCAACGTCTTGCCATTCTCGATCGAATGTCGCAGGCGCTGTTGACCGTATAGCAACAAGTCCAAATCAACTGTGCGCGGACTCCAACGTCCGTGGCGCACGCGGCCCAGACTCACTTCGAGCTTGAGAAGCTCATCGAGCAGGTCGGCCGGTTCAAAATCGGTCGAAAATCGAATCGCGGCATTGACGTAGTTGGCTTGCGGCTCGGAGCTGCCGATCGGGATTGTGGCATAGAGGCGACTTCCGTGCACATTGAGGAAGCGAGTTTTTGCGGCTAGCGCATCGAAAACGCGGGCGAACGCGGCCGAGCCATCGCCTTGGTTTGAGCCGAACGAAATCAAGCAATCAGCCATTGGGTACCTGAATTGGGTCGACACCAATGGTCAACCCAAGAAATAAAAAAAGCGGCAACAGAAGTCCGTCCCGTTACCGCCGACAGCCCAACTTTGAGTAATGATTAATCAAAGTCGAACAATGAAAAGCTGTCCGAGCGACAAGCAGCGCCGGCGATCGAACGAGTCGACCCCTCCGGTGCTAAATCCATACAAAAAGTCCGTTTTTTGGCCGCTACAGAACAGGAAAAACTGGGCGGGCGTCCGGTGCCACAGTCGATTGACCGTCGAACGTCGAATCCTTCAGTTGCCGCAACCCAAATAACCGCTGAAGTTTTCATAGCGAATAATTGCTGAACGCGATTGTCGAAAGGCAGAGATGGAACGAACCGAGACGAATCCATTACCGACGGTCCCGAACTCCATTGGAAAAGAAACGCAACCAGATTCCAGACCACCCGTTTGAGAACTGCCCGGCCAACTCAAGGAATCGAGTTGCACCAAGCCAAATGAAACATGCTAAGCGGCGAGCGTGTTGTGTAATGCGTTCTGTGTTGTGCTTTGTAGAACTGAATCACTGAACTGCGAGACATTTTCTCGCGGATCAATAACTTGTCAAGCAATCCAACAAAAGTTTTTTCGAATCCCTTTGCCAAAAAAGTTTTTTCGCGGACCTGATTTTTTTTTGGCATGCCGCAACAAGCGGAAAATTTGCATCTCGGCGAGTGACTCGGTCCCCTGCAAGGCCAAAAAATATTTTTTCCGGCCGCTCCAAATGCCGTCGGGACTTGATTTGTCACAAACCCCCGTTCCGCGCTTGACATTGGCCTTTCAATGTATTTCAGAACAAGTCGCGAGTCAGCGCGTTGCTGATTCGCGGGGAATTGACGTTATAATTCGTTGACCCAAACTCATGCAGGACGATCGCCTTTGCAAGTCATTCATTATCCCCATCCCACGCTTCGCTATCCATCCAAACCGATCCGCCGGGTCGACCGTGAGCTGCAAGCGACCATTCAACGCATGTTCGAACTCATGTACGAGCATGAAGGCGTCGGTTTGGCCGCCAACCAAGTCGACCTGCCGCTGCAACTTTTCGTAGTGAATACAACGGGTAAGCAAGGCGAAGGGCAGGAATTGGTCTTTATCAATCCCGTGATTTCTTCGCCCAAAGGCCGGGATGAAGCCGAAGAAGGCTGCCTTAGCTTGCCGACCATCAACGCCAACGTCGTTCGCCCCAGCAGCGTCCAAGTTACCGCCTACGACGCCGACGGTAATGAAATTGACATGATCGCCGACGGCTTTCTAGCTCGCGTTCTGCAACACGAAAACGATCATCTCCAAGGCATACTCTTCATCGATCGTATTCCCGAATCGACTCAGCAATTGATGCTGCCGGAACTCGACGAGTTTGAGATTGAGTTTCGCGCCCACCAACAATCCGGAAAAATTCCGTCCGACGCCGAAATTTTGAAACGGCTCAAAAAAATCGAAGAACAATATTGCTAAGGAGTAAGCACGACTCATATTCCTCGTTTAACGGTGAGCCAACGACAGTCGCCGGGCACTAGCCCCGGTTTCTGGGACACTGCGGATGTGCGTCGCGCAGAAACCGATCCGCCGCGGCGGACCGCGTTCCGGCTGATATACTTTTGAACGGTTTTGCGCTTTACGGCGAGCCTAACTCGTTGAAAAGGAATTGACGTGAAAATCATCGTGATGGGGACAGGGCCGTTTGCAGTGCCGTCGTTTCAAGCGTTGCTGAAATCATCGAACCAAGTCATCGCGCTAGTCACCCGACCGATCGCCGACGCGGGCCGACGCAAAGGCTCAGCCAACCCAATGCGCGATGCGGCGGTCGCGGCAAACGTCGAAATCCAGTCGCCAGCCAACATCAACGATCCCGAGTTCGTCACGTGGCTGCGCACGCGCTCCGCTGACTTGTTTGTGGTGTGTGACTACGGGCAGATACTTTCTGCCGAGTGTTTGAGCACCGCGCGCTTGGGCGGAATTAACTTGCACGGTTCGCTGCTGCCTAAATATCGCGGTGCGGCACCGGTTCAGTGGGCCGTGTATCACGGCGATCCAGTAACTGGTGTTTCCGTGATTCATATGACGCCGCGCTTAGACGCCGGTCCGATCCTGGCAAAAATCGAAACGCCAATCGGACCGGATGAGACGACCGAATCGCTTGAGCCGCGATTGGCTGCGCTAGGTCCCCAGGCAATGCTGACATCGATCGAGTTACTCGACGGATGGGATGGGGTCAGCGAATTGGGCGAGCGGCAAGATACGACGCACGCGACGCTCGCCCCGCGGCTTCGCAAAGAGCAAGGACTGATCGATTGGTCTAAGGCGGCAGACCAAATTCGCAACCAAATTCGCGCGTTTAACCCGTGGCCCGGCTCGTACACCAACATTCCGCGAGACCACGGTGAACCACTGCGGATCATCGTTCACCAAGCCGAAATCGCGGTCAGGCAGCAGGGCGCCCAGCCAGGAACGGTTTTGGAATCTAGTTCAAGCCAGCTCGTCGTGGCGTGCGGGGTTCAAGCACTCGGTTTGCTCAGCGTTCAGCCCGCAGGAAAGCGTCTCATGGCAATCGCCGAATTCTTGCGCGGCAATCCAATCGTGCCCAACTCCCAATTGCATTAGAACAGCCAATCGTTCGCCGCTTTGTGGTTCAGCGCTAGCGACCGCTATCGATCATCATCGTCGTCATCGTCATCGTCATCTGAGTCGCCGTCGCCTTCATCATCGTCATCTGACTCGTCGTCGTCATCATCATCATCCGACTCATCATCTGACACATCGTCGTCGTCACCATCATCACGTTCGAGCAACGCGCCTTCATCAGGTCCAAGTCGCAACCTCAGCGCTCGTCGCATGGGCATGCGGGGCACCATTTTTTCGTCGGTGTATTTGGCGTACAGCTTGAAGACGTCAGGATGCTTGGATTCAAGTTCATCTTTGTCAGCCGCCGAATACGTCGTCGTGACGCCGACGCTGATTTCGACTTGTGAATTGTCGACGGTTTTGGGAATTGCCGAAAGGTGCATGAACAATTCGGGCTGCTCGTCTTCGAGCTTGGCCAAATCCTTCGGTCCATAATTCTTGGTCACTTTACAAGTGATTCCGGAGGCGGGGTCTTCCACGATCTCGATGCGTTTGCCACGGTCGTCGACGACTCGGGTTGTCTTGACCCCGTTTTGATCCGTGACCGAAAACGAAGACGACGAGGACCCAGAAACTTGCAAATCGTCAATGACGCCGATTCCGTCAATCTCTTGTCCAATCAAGACCCTTGGCATGATCCGGATTTCCTGAGCACTCGCCGGCGAACAAAAATAGATCCCTGCCAGCGCGGCAAATGTTGTCAAAAATGTTTTCATGATGGTTTCCCCTTACCGAAAAATTGAATCCCTGTTGA
This sequence comes from Planctomycetota bacterium, assembly GCA_031376585.1. Classification (GTDB taxonomy): domain Bacteria; phylum Planctomycetota; class Planctomycetia; order Pirellulales; family Pirellulaceae; genus JANMEB01. The sequence continues at coordinate 6,198 of JANMEB010000501.1, forward strand.
ACCTTGGGCAATGCTTTTGTTTCCCTCGCGACGACGGTTCTTGCACCCAGCGAGACCATTATTCTAAGCCCAAGGTCCCGTGGCGGAGTAGGTTGTAATTGCAAAGATGGCCGAAATAAGCGAATTTGCGGTGGCTATTGGAACAAACACCGTGATAAACTTGGACCCTGCGATACCATTTAGCCAGTGATAGCAACTCGTCGCTCGTAAGAATTGCCTTGTTCGCGCAGATCCATGACAAAGAAATTATTTATCGAAACGGTCGGCTGCCAGATGAATGTTCTGGACAGTGAAATGGTCGTGGCCGCGCTCCGCAAGCGAGGTTACGAACTGACGGACAACCCACGCGACGCGCACACGATTCTGTTCAACACATGCAGCGTCCGCCAACATGCCGAAGACAAAATCTACAGTGCCCTGGGCCGTGTTCGGCTGGAGAAGTTGCGCGATCCGAAGAAGATCATCGGCGTGCTCGGCTGCATGGCCCAAAAAGACCAGAAGCTTATTTTTCAGCGGGCACCGTATGTTGATTTGATCGTCGGGCCGGGACAACTGCAACAAGTTCCGGACTTGATCGAAGCGGCCGAACGCGGGGGCGGCCGGCAGATGGGCTTGAGCCTTGGACGAACCGACGGGAGCTTGGCACTCATCAAACGAAGTCACGAGACGTTCGATCCATTGCGCGATCCGTCGATGCGGCCGACGCCGTTTCAAGCTTATTTGCGGATTCAAATCGGCTGCGACAAATTCTGTACGTACTGCATCGTGCCCATGACGCGCGGACCGGAGCAAGGCCGGTCGCCCGACGACATCTACCGAGAAGCCCTGGTGCTGGCCGACCAAGGCTGCAAAGAAATCACGCTGCTCGGCCAAACCGTCAACAGTTATCGCTACGAAGAAAACGGTCACACGACGCGGCTGGCCGACTTACTCATTCGCCTGCACGAAATCCCCGGAATCGTACGACTCAAGTTCGTGACGAACTATCCCAAAGACATGACGACCGAATTGCTGCAAACGATCCGCGACTTGCCCAAAGTTTGTTCGTACTTGCACGTTCCCGCGCAAAGCGGCTCCAACGCCGTCCTCAAACGAATGAAACGCGGCTACACCGTCGAAGACTACCGCGCGATGATGGCGCGGATCAAAACGACCTTGCCACACGCCTCGATCTCCAGCGATTTCATCGTCGGCTTCTGTGGCGAAACGGACGACGAGTTCCAAGCCACAGTCGATTTGTTACAAGAATGCCGCTTCAAAAATTCGTTTATCTTCAAATACAGTGAACGTCCAGGCACGAAAGCCGCCGAGCATTTGCCCGACGATGTTGCCGAAGATGTCAAAAAACAGCGGAACAACGAACTGCTGGCGATTCAAAACCAAATCAGCGAGGAAGACAATCAAGTCTTTATCGGGCGCACCGTCGAGGTGCTGGTGGAAGGCCCGAGCAAAAAAGCCGGCGAAGCACACGCCGCCGGCATTATGCAACTGACAGGTCGCACCCACGATGATCGGATCGTCGTGTTCGACGGCAACCCCCGTTTGGTCGGCGAACTTTTGTCCGTCGGTATCTTCGATTGCACCGCGTTCACCCTGATCGGCACCGTCATCACGCGCGAACTCGGCCCCAGCGACTTGGTCACCCTCTCTAGTTCTTTCTCCCCGAGTACAGGGACAAGGAACTAATAACACTACAACGGAAAAATTGCTTCCAGTAGCCGCGAGACTTCCTCCCAATCGTCGGCGGCAGCGCTGAAATCGCCGCGCATTTGTTTTTTGCCTTTCCAGTCAAGCCGATGATTGGACGGACTCGATCTGTTGAGCGGGAATTGGGCGCTGGGGCCTGCAGCGAGAATTTCTTCGACTTGCGGCGAAAGCAAATGGTCAATCAACCGCTGCGTCGCGGTCGAAATCTTGTCCCCGTGGCGAATGGCGGATAGTGTGTTGGGAATGAAGAGCGTCCCAGGTTGGTCGGCGGCTTGGTCGGGAAACACGATCTCGATAGGCCGCCCGGCGGCCAACTCAATGATCGCGTCGTCGGTGTCCGTCAACCCGAACGCGAATTGGCCTTCGGCAACGCGGACGGCGACTTGTTTGTTGCCGCCTTGAAGTACGGCGACCTGTTTGACGCGCGAATAAAAATCTTCGGCTGGCCCACGGCCCAAAGTCTGAAAAAGCACCGCCGCATGAGTCGCCGAAGTCCCAAACAGAGGCCGAGCCAACGTACACCTCCCTTTCCATTTCGGATCGGCCAAGTCCTGAACCGACGTTGGCCATTGGGATCGATCGGGCAATAGTTGCGTGTTGACGATCAGTACGCGGGCACGCGCAGCAAAGCTT
>JANMEB010000505.1:0-3063 GCA_031376585.1 Planctomycetota bacterium
CCATTTGCATGCCGACAATTCCGCTTGGTTGGTCTCAACGTGATGATGCCTCACGACAAATGGCCGAGTCGCCAGCGGCGCAGGCCCGTCACTCAAATAGCGAAACAATACTTTCGAAATCACCGCCAAATGAACATGAGGAAATCGAGGCTGCTCGAGAGCAAGTCTCGCGTAACCCGGCCGCGACCTTAGAGACCTCGAAAGAAGAGTCACTTGCGATACGCCTTGCTCCAATTGAACATCCCGTTACAAACGTGCGACGATGGAAAGTTGATTATGCTCAAACCGCCGTGGCCGTATGGTTTTTCGGAGTTGCTTTCTGCGTCGTTCGGCTTGTCTGGGTACATTTGAAAGTCCGGAAACTTGGATGCTTGCCAACAGCGCAGTTACACGCCGAAGTCCCGGTTGTTTTTTCTCGTGACTTCAGAGTGCCGGTCGCCTTGGGGATTTTTCAACCGCGGATAGTCTTGCCAATCGAAGCTCGGCAATGGTCCACCGAACGAACTGAGCTGGTTCTTGCCCATGAAATGGCACACGTTCAACGGCACGACGTGTTGTGGCAATTGATCGCGGCGCTTGCAAAATGCTCGGCCTGGTTTCAACCGTTGGTTTGGCTAGCCAATCGGCAGATGATCTTGGAGCGAGAACGGGCGTGCGATGATCGCGTCCTAAGCGATGGCGCCCAGCCGACCGATTACGCGGCCGAGTTGTTAAATCTCGCGGCAATGCTTTCAGGTCGCATTAGCCCGCACTGCGGTGTCGTCGCGATGGCCCAAAAGCCAATCGAGTGCCGGCTGCGAGCGATCCTAGATGCATCGGTTTGTCGCGACAAAGTGCGAACGACGTTTCGGGGGAGCGTTTGGATTTGCTTTGCATTGATTAGTGTGCCAATCGCCGTTCTCCGGCCATTGGATCCGGTCAAAGTTAGCGACCAGAAGACATCTGCAATTTCTTCATTGTCGTCAATACAACAGCCGGAGATGTTGGTCGGTACCGTCGTCAACGATAGAGGCGAGCCAATTCGCGGAGCTAAAGTTGCCATAACCATAATCGAAAACTTATCAGAGATCGATCTTGTGCGTCGTGCGCCGACTCGACTGATAAAGGAGGCGGACGTTGAATCGGGCGACGATGGGAGTTTTGAAATTAGTCGTCAGGGAATCGACGCTGATCCCAAAAAGCTTTGGATTCATTCATCCGTCAATGCAGACGGTTATTACGAGGTGCGCCCGAGTTTCAACTCCGTCAAGACAATGGCTAGTGGCAAACTCGGAACCATAACATTGCATGAGGGGCGACTCATTCACGGCAAACTTATCCCGCCGCAGGGGGCAAACGGTCCGACGCCGCTGGACAATCCAACCGTCCTTCTGGTAACCGTTGGCGACAATCTGGATTTTTGGAGCACGATTCGCTGCGAGCCAAATGGCGATTTTCAAACGTTTGTTCCCAAGGAATCCGTGATTCAACTCCTGGCGGCATCTGATAATACCGCAATTGTGCGCACCCAAATTGGTCCGTTCGATGACGAAGTCAACGATATCAATTTGCCCAGAGGAACTTCGATGACGGGAATCGTACTCGACCAAGACAATAATCCTGTGGCTGGTGTGGTAGTGAAGTTAATTGATTTCCCGATTGAACTAGAACGAGTCTCATACGCGGTGGACTCGGCTGTTAAGTCCGATGCAAACGGTCGATTCCGTTTGCCCCCGCACTTAGGAAAGGCTGTGGTCTGTGTCGCTGCCTCAGGTCGTGAGCGAAACTCGTCGAAACCATATGAATCCATACGCTCCAAATTCACGCCGCCAATCGTCTTACCGGCGTCGATTGAACTCGACGGAACCGAAGGCGAATTAGAAATCACACTGAAGGCCGGCCCGACAACCAAGATTTCAGGAACTGTGCGTTGGCCCGACAACACGCCAGCCGAAGGAGTTGAAGCTGTTGCCTCGGCCGGTCCTCCAAGCGTTGAAATGTCGCAGGCAATCACGAATCATCAGGGACGTTATACTGTCGAAGTCCCATCGAGCGCCGAATGGGCTTCGGTCTCGATCATTGGAACTCGTGGCGGAGATGGCATATTTCATATGGCGCATTCCCGACCGCATCCGGCGGCGACGCAGACTGGATCGCAAATCGTTTCACTTAAGGTTGCCAAATCCGATCTTGATAAAGTGGATTGGGAATTGCGACCCTACAAAAATCCCGTTCGGCCGACTGAACACGAATCCGACCGTGAGTTTAAGAAACTTAGTGATCGTTACTGCGAACTCTCAAATAGGTATCACGCGGCACTTAAAGCTGTTGGAAACGACCAAAGCAAACGGGCGAGAATCGAAGTGGAATTGGAACCCACAGCTTTAGTTTTCGAGGAGTTATTCGCGTTCGAAGAAAAATATCGCGGCCAGTCGAATGCCATCAAGGCATTGTCCGAGGCTTGGGAGTGGCGATTAAATGGATTAGAAGCTGGAGTGACGCAAAACGTAGCAGCCAGCAAGGCAGCGGAGTTGTTGATCGAGCATTACATCGACAATCCCGATCTCGATCTTTGTATCCAGACTGGGGGGCTGCAATTTCTAGAAATGGATGAACGACTATTTCAGGCCGCCGCTGAAAAAAGTCCTCATCGTCATGTTCGGGCGACTGCCTTATATAATCTTTGCCTTTTCCGCAGCGAAGAACTGTTCTTCTACAAGTTCATGGAACAATGCGATTGGAAATACGCAAGAGCCTATCCCGACACAATTGAAATGATCAAAGCCCTCAATCCGGTTGCCTTGGAGCAACAGGTGCGCGATGCAGTGATGAAAATCAACAACGATTACGCCGACATCAAATATACGAGCGTTGTACACACGCCTCAGTACTATTCCGAGTTCTCGACACAAAGCTGGGAGCAATGGCGGGACATTGAAAGCGAATCACGCAACACTTTGTACGCCACATTGGCGAATGCAATTTTGTTTCAGATGGATAAGCTTGCCATCGGCAAACCGGTGCCCGATTTCGACGGGATAGACGTCAATGGAAATGCGTTCAAGCCGAGCGATTTTCGCGGCA
>JANMEB010000571.1:0-22822 GCA_031376585.1 Planctomycetota bacterium
ACAAACCGTTCTTCAGCCGAAAACGTGACTCCGTCAAGTGCAACGCGATCGAACACAATATCGGCGCATAGTTTCGCTTTTTCGACCGCATCGGGACCGGCAATGGTCAGTTGCCCAATGATCTTGAATCCGTTGAGATACGAGATAGAGACTTTGTAAGTATCCGTCGCCGGTTTGCCTTTGATGCCGCTGACGCGGACGCGGTCTTTGCCTTCTTGCCGCAATTGAATCGAGGTGAAGTCCGCAATGACGTCGGGTGTAATGTATCGCGCCGGGTCGCCCATTTCGTAAACAAGTTGCGACGTAACGGCTTCAATCGTCACAATGCCACCGGTCCCCTCGTGTTTCGTAACGACAAACGAGCCGTCGGGATAAGCTTCAACAATCGGGTAACCGATTCGAGCCATGTTGGGCACGTTGCGCCAACCGACATAATTTCCACCAGTGCATTGCGCGCCGCATTCGACGATGTGGCCAGCGATCGTCGCCGCAGCAAGTTTATCGTAGTCGTCCCACGACCAGCCGAATTCGCTGACGATCGGTCCAAGAACGACCGAGGGATCCGTGGCGCGCCCGGTGACGACGATGTCCGCTCCTTGGTCGAGGGCTTCGGCGATCGGCACGGCGCCGATATAGACGTTCGCACTTTGAACTCGCGGAAGATAGTTGGTCAAAGCGTCGCCCGAGTCCATGTTCTTGAAAGTTTCGCCGCTAGCGATCAGCGATTTTAGCTCGCCCATGATGTCGTCACCTTCCACAATGCCGATCCTAACGCCGCGAATTCCCAAGTCCTTAATGGCTTTGGCTAGAGCGGCGCGGCAAGCTTGTGGATTGACGCCACCCGCATTGGCGACGATTTTGATTCCCTTTTCGCGGCACTTGGGCAAGACCCGTTTGACCATGTTGACGAAGTCCGTCGCATAGCCGGCGTTGGGGTCGCGGCTCTTAAGCTTTTGCATGATGCTCATTGTGACTTCGGCCAAATAATCCAAAGTCAAATAATCGAGCGGTCCTTCGTTGACTAGGCGGACTGGGCCCAAAATACTGTCGCCCCAAAAGCCTTGGCCATTGGCAACGAGGATTTTTTCTTTTTTTGCCATACAAGAAGGAAGCTCGTAAATGGATTCGTGTTTGTTGATCGGGGCGCGGACAGCCAAGGCGGATTAGTGATTCTAGCGGAAACCAACGCGGTATTCGAGGGTTCCGCCCGCGTTGCGAATGCCGACGCTCGACCTACAATGGCCGTTACGTTCGAAATCACTCGCCTCGGCTGCGATGATTGCTTGGTCTTTCACGGAACTTTTTGCACCGGCCAACATGGAACCTGCTCTGCTCTCCGAAACCCGTGCCGGTGTCGCACGGCTCGTGTTGAATCGAACCGACAAGCGAAACGCGCTCACCCGCGAATTGATCGAGCAGCTCAAAACGGAATTGGATCGCATCGCAGATGATTCCAGCGTGCGAGTCATTTTGCTAGAAGCTAACGGCTTGGCGTTCTGTGCGGGCATGGACTTGGGAGAGATGCAGCAGCGCGCGTCGGACGCGGACGCGGCACAACAATGGATGCAAGATTCCATCGTCTACGGTCGCGTTCTAAAAACCTTATTCGATGCACCGTTGCCAACAGTCGCTGTCGTCCAAGGTCCCGCGCTCGCCGGGGGTATGGGATTGGTGCTCGCCTGTGACATGGTCCTTGCCTCGGAGAATGCTTTTTTCGCTTTGCCGGAACCAGTTCGTGGCATTACGGCGGCGATGGTCACGCCGCTGTTGGTTCATCGGATTGGTTCTGGGGCCGCGACGTTTATGTTGCTTTCAGGCCAACGCATCACAGCAGCGACCGCCAAGGCGATGGGTATTTGCCACGAAGTGGTAGCCGTACCGCTGTTGGCGCAGCGGCGCGACGAATGGGTAAGTGCAATCTTATCGGGATCGCCAGCAGCGTTGAAAATCTCAAAACAACACCTCCAACATTGCTCGCCTCTGCACGTTGCGCAACTTATCGACGATTCAACCAAGGTTTCAGCGAGAGCCCGCGAGACGCCTGATGCGCGCGAAGGCTTGGCAGCATTCCTTGAAAAGCGAAAACCGAATTGGCAACCGGAATAGGGCTCTGCCACACCCCGAATTAGCAACTAAGCCACTTTCAACCCGAAACTGATCACCAGCGAAAATCATGCGAAAAATTGACTTGAATGGGAAAACCGCGATCGTCACCGGCGCGGGACAAGGAATCGGGAAGGCCATCGCACAAGGCCTGCACATTGCGGGTGCCAATGTGACAATCAATTATTTTGAAGACGGACACGGTGCGAACCGAATGCGGGCTGAAGATTTCGCAAAGTCACTTGGCGATCGAGCGAACATCGCCGCAGCCGACGTTCGCAAGCCAGACGAGTTGTCCGCGATGGTCCAGCAAACGGTATCCCGATTTGGCGGCGTCGACATCCTGGTCAACAACGCTGGCATTCTGCGCGACAAGAGCTTCAAGAAAATGACGCTTGACGATTGGAGTGCCGTGATCGACACGAATTTGACGGGTGTCTTTAACGCCTGCAAAGCGGTTTCGGACGCGCTGCGAGACGGCGGCGTGATCGTCAATATCGCCTCGCTTTCGGCGGTGACTGGGTTTTTTGGCCAAGCCAATTACGCATCGGCGAAAGCCGGCGTGATGACGCTAACCAAAGTCCTGAGCAAAGAACTTGCGAGGCGAAACATTCGTGTGAACGCGATCGCGCCGGGAGTCGTTATGACCGAAATGGCCGAGTCGATTCCGGAAGACAACCGCAAAGTCATGTTGGCCAACGTGCCGCTGGGCCGATTCGCGCAGCCTAACGAGATCGCCGACGTGGCATTGTTCCTATGCAGTGATCTGTCTTCGTACGTTACCGGTCAAACCATTCACGTTAATGGCGGCTGGTGGGCGTAGTACTGTGCCGCATCAATTTCTCAGTTTTCACCGATGTAAAATCGAAAAATGGAACGGCGGAACGCTGATTTCTAGTCTTTATCCAGCGCTAATTTACCGCTGATCAGTGTGATGAATTCGTCGTTCGATTTGAATCGACTAAGCTGTTTGATCAGTTGTTCCATCGCTTCAATGGGGTGCATCGAAGAGAGCGTGCGGCGCAACATCGTGACCGCATGCAATGTTTCAGCGCTGAGCAACAACTCTTCGCGGCGCGTGCCGGATTGTGAGATGTCGATCGACGGCCAAACACGCCGGTCGGAAAGCTTGCGATCTAAGACAAGCTCCATGTTTCCGGTTCCCTTGAACTCTTGAAAAATCAGTTCGTCCATTCGGCTGCCGGTATCGATGAGCGCTGTGCCGACGATTGTCAGCGATCCGCCCTCTTCAAAGGCACGCGCTGCGGCGAACAATTTTTTCGGGACGTCCATCGCTTTGATATCCACGCCGCCGGACATGGTTCGGCCGGTATTGCCAACCCATTTGTTGAACGCCCGTGCGAGTCGGGTAATCGAGTCCATCAACAGGAAGACGTCTTTGCCCATTTCGGCCAGCCGGCGGCAGCGCTCGAGCACCAATTGCGACAGGCGGACATGGCTTTCGACATCCTCATCCAAACTGCTCGCGATGACCTCGCCTTTAACATTGCGCTTCATGTCGGTGACTTCTTCGGGGCGCTCGTCGATTAGCAATACGATCAGTGTGACCTCGGGATAATTTGTGGAAATCCCATGGCTGATATGCTGCAGCAAAATCGTCTTTCCGGTACGAGGCGGTGCGACGATCAACGCTCGTTGACCTTTGCCCAACGGAGTGAGCAAATCCATCACGCGCGTCGTCAACGGCTGAGGACCGGTTTCCAATCCGTACCAGAACTTCGGATTGATTGGCGTCAGCGCGTCAAAGTTCTTTACATTGGGGTAGTCTTCGGGCTTCAGCCCATCCACGTCCAAGATCTCGCGCAGTCGCGGACCTTGCTGGCGGCGACCTGGCTGAACCATTCCGCGAATCATGACTCCGGGCCGAAGTTTAAACTTTTCGATCATCGTCGTAGGGACGAATGGATCAGTTCGTTCGCGGGTATAGTTGTTTTTTGAGCTGCGCAAGAATCCGTAACCGCTGGGATGCATCTCCAATAAGCCGATTCCCTCGGTCAATTCGCTTGTCTCGGCTCCTTCTTCGACTACTTCGCCTTCGACCGGAGCTGGGTTGTACGATCGTCGGCGGTCGGCGTAGTCAGGTCGATAGCCTCCGCGACGTTGTGGACTGGGACGTCCATTACTGTAACGGTCAGGACCGCGGTCAGAACCGCGACTAGATTCGCCGCGCGGGCGAAAACGCTTTTTGGTCATAGCTGTTGTTTGCTGCTGAGAAGCAGTTACCTCTTGATAAGTAGATTTGATCGGCAATCAACGAAGGCCAATCGGTCGTAAGAGAACTCCGAGTCGGCGGGGACAATCCGCCAAATAAGAAACTACGGCGTTCTAAGTCTGTTCCTGGCGTTTGGTGCCTTGCCGTCAAAACGTACAAGGCCAGAGTAAACGCTCGTTAGTGAATAATCTTTCGTGGAAAAAAATACAAGCTTTGCGCAATCAACGCAACCAATTTTCGCCGGCCTACTGTGGGCCGAAGTTCAACCTAATTCGTGGCCTTACACTTGAGTTCCAATCTCAAGCCTAACGACTCCTGGGAGGCTTTTACCTCGAAACAAAGACGCTGGCTCCAACCAGTCAGAGGGAAATCAAGTAGAAAATCCCACCAGACAAAACTTGCGAGAATTCGCGGAAGATCGATGAAGTGTTACCAAAAGTATGCGTTCTGTCAATTCAGTTCTTGACTAAATCGCAAACTTTTCCCAATTTTGTTAATCCGTCGCCACGGAACATGTGGGAAATCTACTATTTTTAATGTAACCGGTAGATTTTATCTGGCTTCGCAAAAGCTAAACCGACGATGAAAGGACGGGACTCTCGGTTTTCCAAGGATGGCCGCCGCCGTGAATTACTTAAAAATTTTCATCGGGCTAACTTTCGTGCTGGCAATGTGTGCCATGCCGCCGGCTTGCGCCCAAGATGAATCGATTGGCTGGCTAACGGATCTCAACGAAGCCAAACGCCGCGCTGCCGCTGAAAACAAACTCGTCCTGTTGCACTTTTGGGGTGCGTTCTGCCGCCCTTGTCTGAACTTGGAAAAATTCGTTTTTACCAATCCGAGAGTCGGGGCCGCAATCAACGAGCATTACGTTCCAGTAAAGATCGATGTCGAAGCCCAGCCCGGTTTGGCCAAACAATTCGGAATCACGACCATTCCGCACGACGTTATGATTCTGCCCGATGGCAGAGTCGTCGCCAAGCAAGCCAGTTCGTCAAATTCCGATGGTTACTTGCGCATGGTTCAGTTGGTGGCCCAACAAGCTGCTCGAACCGATCCTCAAACGTTTTCTGCTGCCCAACAAATTGCCCAAGCGGCATCCGATTTTGGACAAGTTAGTAAAGCCTATGTTCCGGCGGGCCAATCCTTAGCGACACCCGAATCGATCCAAATGATCGCCAATTCGGCGCCGGCCGAAGTTCCAATGATTAAAACGGTTGCCGGACAAGTAATCGCACCTGTAGCAAAAGACGAACGCAATTTCGCATTTCCGAAACAGGCTGAGCCAGACCTGAGCGAAACGCAAACCAAGGATTCTGATACGAATGCTCCTCCAGCGCCGCCTACGACTATCGCTGGGGCAAAGCTCGCGGATTCGCCAAAACTTGGCCTGTCAATGCAGACACTACGACCGTTCGACGAAGATTACAAACAAGCGATCGCAGCCGCAAATTCACTGCACGAAGCACCAACCCAATTCATTTTTAATGAACCCGCTGCGGCTAGCCCGCTTACGGTAAAAATGCCTCCTGCGGCGGCTGCGGGACCAAGTCCAGTTTTAGCGAACGCATCGTCCAAATCGCCAGCCGCAATTTCGTTGCCATCGCCAGGTTGGCCCACAAAAACGCCTGTATCAAATGCGTCGGCAACGCTTGCCAAACCTCAGGTTGGCTTCGGCGGATTCTGTCCGACGACTTGGTTTGTGACCGATCAATTCGTGGTCGGAAATGCGATTTGGTCCTGCGAACATCGTGGTCGGCTGTACTGGTTTGCGTCGCGACAATTGCTCGACCAATTCCGATTAACGCCGGACGTGTTGAGCCCGATGCTGGCCGGTTACGATCCAGTGACTTATGCGACTGTCGGTACTTTAGTCGCTGGGAGTTTGGAACATCACGCGATCGTCGAGACAGATCAGGTCAAAGCCATTTACTTATTCAGTTCTGCCGCGAATAAATCCGCTTTCGAAAGCGATCGTCAAAAGTTCATCGACGAAGTCCGGCAAGCCATGCGCGCCGCCGACTCTACGAAATGATCCACTTGAGCCGTCCAAGGAATCGGTGAATGACTCGCGGCGAATCACGCCTAATCGCCAGAATGGCAAGATTCAACAGCCAGGACCGGCGCTTTCGAATTCACAGCGAGCGGTCGTGCGTCCTGTCCCGATTATTGCGACCAGCTAAACCGCACGCTCTTTGCGGCCCATCCATCTTGGATTCCAGGGAAACAAGTATCGACCTTCCAGAGGCCGATATTTTTCATTGGGTCGTAACTGTTTTCTGACCGCGAATTTACGAAGCAGGTGTGCAAATGGCTTTCACCAGTCAAACACGTCGGTGGCATTGGATTCAAATCGCACTCATGACGGCTTTGGGAGCTGTAGCGGCAGTCTCGGCTGCGTGGGGAAAATTCGCCGGTACCGAAGAGAAAACGGTGGGCAATCGAACGACCTCTGTCGTGCGCCAAGAAGCTGCGCGTGATGCTCGCGCTTGGCCTCAGAAATCGATTCTCGAAATCAACGTCAACCCGCACGATCCTTCGGAAAAAAAACCGATCGACAAATCGGTGGCGCTCATCGATTCGGCTCCACGCATCCATTGGTTTAACTCGCCGCACACCAATCAAGTCGTATTCTGGAAAGCTCCCAACATCCGCTATCAGCAGCTTTATTTCGAGGACGTGGCGCTTGAACGTTACGGCCAGAAACCGTGGGGTAATTTCGACGTCGGGCGAACCGGAATCTTGTTTTTTGGCGATCTGTTCGCACTGCCGAACAACGCAATCCGTTTGAAACCAGGCTCCCTCGATACGCCACTCGGTTTTGCTCGACCGGGCTCACCTGCCCCGGCAACCTCTCACTTCTTGTTTTATCGCCATTAGTTTTTGTCATGCCGCCAATTTAAAGTGGTTCAATTTTGGGTGCCACGATCTGTCCCGGCGCGCAGGGATCGAAGGGCGCAATCACCACGCAGATATTACAATAAGTCCGGCCACAAGCTGTCGCTAATCATTAGCCCGAGCCGCGACAAGCGAAGCGTTTGGCCCTCGCGCACGAAAAAGCCATCCGAAACCCATCGTTCAAGTTTTGGGCCACCCAGCCGATCGACTGAAAAACCTGTCGCGATCTCAAAGGCTCCAGCGTCAACTCCCGCCAAACGCCGTAGGCCAAACACGAGTCGTTCTCGTGCTGCCGGCTCTGGCTCGAGCTTTTCCTGCGAATCCACGGGGCTTTCGTCGGCCCGTAAACGGCGCAAATACATTGCGACGCTCGCGTGATTCTTCCAGCGTACCCCCGCGCAAAAACTTGCGGCTCCCGGACCAAGTCCCAAATACTGCCGACCTGTCCAGTAGACTTCATTATGCCGACATGCATGGCCGGGCCGGCAGAAATTCGAGACTTCGTAATGCTCAAATCCCGCTGCGGTCAACGCATCGATCGCGGTTTCGTACAACTCGGCACTCAACGATTCGTCGACGTCTAAAGTTTGTCCATGCAGCCTTCGCGACCAAAACGACGTCCCCTTTTCGATCGTCAAATTATAAGTCGAGGCGTGCTGGATTCCCAACTCAATAGCAGTTTTCAAGTCGCCAGACCAAGCCGCATTGCTTTCGCCGCTGACGCCGAAAATCAAATCGACGCTCACGTCAAAACCAATTGCCAACATCCGTCGAATGCCGTCGATTGCCTGCGACGGCTCATGCGTCCGTTCCAACCGAATGAGCTTGTCGCTTTGAAATGACTGCACGCCCAAACTGATGCGCGAGACGCCATTGCGGCGAAGGCATTGAAGCTTTTCCGGCGAGAGATCATTCGGGTTGGCTTCTACTGTGAATTCGCAACCGGATACTCGCGGCGCGATTTCAGCGACGATCGCGAACAATCGTTCAAGTTGCTTGTTCGAAAGCTGCGTCGGAGTTCCGCCGCCAAAAAAAATCGTCTCGAGTGGCCCGGCGACTTTGAACCTTTGTAACTCGCGCTCAATGGCGCTCAGGTAATCGTCAATTAAATGATCTCTTCCCGCGACCAGCGGAAAATCACAATAACCGCAACGGTGCCGACAAAAAGGGATATGAACGTAAAGCGATCGCGCTGAAACTTGGGTTGGCAGCATGGTTGGAAAACCGAATTTCAAAGCCACAAGTGCAGCCGCCCGCCAAGCATATCTGGCAAAGCAGCTTGAACGATTTTCTCCGCCTGTCTGTGATTGTATCTGGTACTGAAATGGCCCGCGATAATCAGCTCGTTTTTGAACTTGTCGCGGCGATCGACAAAGTCATCCAAGTGCATGTGGCCGCTCTTGTGAATCAGTTCTTTGCGATGCGATTTAGCAATAAAAGTCATTTCGGCGATTAAAACTTTCGCTTCGTAAAACACAGGATCTTCGTCGAGCGTTCTTGGTGCCGTGTCGCCAAGATATCCGAGCGATGGAATTCGAAATTCGTCTGTGATTTGAGTTCCCGCCATCCGCAGATCGCGAATTTGGTCGCCCGTTAACTGTGCGAATTCCGGCTTCAGTTTGTTGCGCCGTTCCCACACCAAATAGCCGACGCTGGGAATCGTATGGTACGTCGTGTGTACCGTCACGATCAGCTCGCGAGAATAGTCGATCTCGTCGCCCGCCTTGACGCCAACCAATGTCGCGGGGAGTTTGCCGCGGTCGAGCCGGCTAAACGAATCCAACATTTGGTTGACGCCCGCAATCGCATGTTCCGGTAAGTAAACCGTCGGCGGTTCCATTTTCATCATGCGTCGCCGCGCTAAATAAACCGGCAGCGCGGCAATGTGATCCAAATGCGTGTGCGTGATGAACCAATTCGGGGTTCCCATGAAATCCCAAGGCTGTGCCCCCAAATCGAACCCCAACCGGTACTCGGCGACTCGCCAATAAGTCTGTACGGCGGCGCGCGAGTACCCTTCGATCGTTAGATCGCCATGTTTGACCTGAAGTACCGGTGCGTTATCTACCATGAAATAGGCGTCTAGTATTAGTTGCGAGAGGCCGAGTTTAGCGGGAATGCACGCGGTCGATAAGTCGACGACAGGGTTATCGTTCCCACGCCGCGGCTTCCCGGGAGAGGATAGGGCGACGAGTTTCGCCGACGGCCCGCGTCGCAGGTTCATTAGCTTCTAGCTCCGCTCCAAAATCCCCGCTACAACGATGTCCATGGAAGACGGAGCAGATCAAGTCTCAAGGGTTCGCTGGGTTTTTGCCACCCTCGGTATAATCGCGGCGATTTTCGTCGTATGCTTCGTTGATTTGGCCCCCGATAAGCCCGCCGTCACCCGCGCAGCCGCTGTAGCATTGTTAATAGGTACGCTCTGGCTGACCGAAGCTATTCCGCTGGGAGCGACTTCGCTCTTGCCGCTGGTCTTGTTTCCGCTGCTCGGAATTGCCAGCGGCGAACAAGTCGCGCGCGAGTATTTCCAAGACGTGATCGCCGTGTTCTTGGGAGGGTTTATTGTCGCGCTGGCGATGCAACGTTGGAATCTTCATAAGCGCGTCGCACTGTTCATCTTGTCAAGCTTCGGTTCATCGCCCGGCAGGCTCGTGTTGGGATTCTTGGTATCGACCGCCGCGCTGTCGATGTGGATTTCAAACACCGCCGCCGCCATGATGATGGTCACCATTGCGCTGGCTGTGCTGCAAACGGCCGACGATCGATTGGAACGCGACGCAGCTCGCCGAACCGGCGTGGCGCTGCTGTTGGCGGTTGCTTATGGCTCAACAATTGGCGGCGTCGCAACTCTCGTAGGCACTCCGCCGAATTTGGTATTCGTACAAATATTTCGTGACCGGTTTCCCGACGCGCCGCCAATTTCCTTCGCGCGCTGGATGATGTTCGCTTGTCCGATTAGCGTGATTCTGATCGGTTGCGTTTGGCTGCTGCTCGCCAAATGGGTTATGCCGCGCGGCCAACGCGAATTTATTTCGCCGGATTCATTGGCTGACGACTATCGCCGGTTGGGACCTACTCAATTTCCCGAATGGGTCGTGATGGCGACTTTTGGCGCAATGGTTATTTTGTGGATCACGCGCAGCCCTTTAGAACTTGGTTCCGTTCGGTTGTTCGGTTGGTCGCTATGGTTTGGTCAACCCAAATTCATCACCGACGGGACGGTTTCGATCGCAATAGCGCTGCTATTATTTCTTATTCCAGTTCGCAAGCCCATACCGACGCGGGTGATGAATTGGGAAACCGCCGCTCGATTGCCGTGGCATATTGTGCTGCTGTTTGGCGGCGGGTTCGCGCTGGCAAAAGGCATTGAACAAAGCGGCTTGTCAGCGTGGTTGGGCGATCAATTGCAAGGTTTCGGGGCCCTGCCCATCGTCGCGTTTTTACTGTTGATATGCACGGGAATCTGTTTCGTTTCCGAATTCACTAGCAACACCGCCACGACGCAATTGGTGTTGCCGATCCTGGCGGCGATCGCCGTTAGATTGGAAATCAACCCGCTCATGCTAATGCTTCCTGCGACGATCGCTTGCTCGTGGGGCTTCATGATGCCAGTCGGAACGCCGCCCAATGCAATCGTGTTTGGAACTGGTCGAGTACGAATCACGGAGATGGCTCGCGTCGGCTTAATCGTAAACCTCGTGGCGATCGCCATCACGGTGCTAGCCATGATGGCTTGGGGGCGTGGGCTCTGGGGAATCGATGTTTCTAGGTTCCCCGAATGGGCCCGCTAGATTAATGGATCGCTCGGACCGCGAAGTTCAGCCAACCACCACGGGGTCTAAGGCTTGAACGTCAACTTCAGTTTTCTTGCGGCGTCGACGTTTGCAATGAGTCGCGCTCCATTCCTTGGTCAACTGTTCGAACACGTCGGCGGATTCGTACCGGGCGATGGATTTGCCTTCCGAAATTGGTCCGACCAAGCCGCGATAGACTGGAAGGCCGCGTAAACTGAGGTCGGTGTTACAATCGTCGATACCGATTTGAACGTGACTTTGGTCCAATCGCTCAAAGTTCTCAAATTCCTTTATTTTGATTTCTCCGTCCGCGCCGCGTGTAATGACTCGAACTGTTTTTCCGGCCATGTTCGCTACCCCGATTGGTGAATTTCTTGGTTGCTGCGTCCATGCGCCGACTTTCCCAGTAGGAAAGCGAGAATCCATTCTTGCTTGACAAAGAGAGTATCGGCCGCACCAATTGCCGAACCAATAGTTTTTCACCAGCCCATTATCTCAACGCAATTGCATCCAACCCCAACATCCGGTGCCACGCGAACCCGGCCACGAGACGCGTTGGTCATCGCTACACCGACGAGGGCGACCGCGTGGGGCGCGAAATTGACTTCGTATCGTTCGCAACGGCCGATGTGGTTGGAGAGGATTGCGTGCGATAAAAAAGTGTTGATAGAAGAAATTCGAGGGCGAGGATCGTGGCGACGAAAAGTGCGAGCAGCGGATAGAATTCTTGGCCGATACGGGCGACGCCTTGTTCGCGCTGAATCTCGCTTTGGCCCCGCGCAAGTCGATAGCGATCTTCACCGAGTACCTTGTCGAGTTGAGGCTTATCCAAACGAACCAGCCGCGTGGCTTGTGGCCGCAAATTCACGCTAAAACCGCGGAGAACTGTGCCGTTTTCGGTTCCGCGTAATCGATAGTTTCCTGGCACATCGGTGAATCGATAGCGAAGCTGTTCGGATTCCGAGGAAAGTTTTACAGGCTCTTCGTCGCGCGGCGAAAAAAGCCAATAGTCGCGCGGCTGACTGCGCGAGTCGTTACCCAGTACGACAGTTTGATCGATCTCAAAGTTCAATGCTTGGCTGTCGGTCTGCACCAAATATTTGGCCGTTTGCAAAACGATAAGCCAGCTCGCCCATACTTCATCGCCATAAAAAAGCTCATTCCACGACGGATGATCCGCGGGCCGCGGCGGTTCCGTGATTGGCGTCGTCATCAAGATTGCACGCCCCTTTCCAATCCGTTTTTCGAGAATCGCAGGTCGGCGATTGTTGTATCGCAGCAATACCTCCACCGGTTCCCCGGTGTCAAACGCTGAACGCTGCACGCCCCAATGCAAAAAAACTGGCAGTCGATTCCAACGGACGGTTGACGCTCGCCCGCGAAATTCCGTCAAGATCGGATGACTGAATTCCGTCGGGCTCAAGAACACATCTCCGTCGGGTGACCGCCAAACTTCGGTCAATTCACTGGGCAAAACTTGTTGAGCGGCGGCTGTGTTGAACGTAGGCGACGCGACGCCTGCCGAGGCTGCGTTGTGACCCACACAACACAATAGCCCACCGCCTTGGTCTACGTACTTCCGAATTTCGGACCAGACCGCATCGGAAATCGGTTCTGGATTCAACAGCGCCACCATCCGGTAATCGGCAAGCGAACGGGACGAGAGTTCCCGCTGGGCAATGACATCACAAGCAAATTCCGCCGAGCCGGATTCACGTTGGCGCATCGGCGAAACCGTTTCAATAAAATTCTCTGGCGATACGTTATCCGGATGGACCACGAGCGTTTTCCAAGCCGGGCGAACTTCGATTGTGAAATAGCGGCGATTGTCGATCAATAGTGCATCGTCGCCTTCGATCTCAACCCAGCCGTGGTGAACTCCAGTCGGGAGTTGGCCCAACTGAAATGGAACGCCGACCGGACTGGAATCCAAAAGTTCAACGGTCACCGACCGCTGCCAATGCTTTTCCGGCACTTGTGTTTTTCCGTCGCGCCGCACAAGCGGCCTTGGATCGGGCTGCTCCAGTTTCAACTGCACGACTCGTGGCTCGGCCGTTCCGACGGACTCAACCGTGGCTTGAATCTCAAGTTGCCCTGACGGCGTGATCGCACTACTTGCTAAACGTAGTGGGTGCACCTCAATATTGCGGGGGTTTTCGACACCGACGTCGAGCACGTACAGGCTAACGTCCGGCCGGTCAGCCAATGCTTGTCGCAGTTTTTCGTCACGCGCCGGCCACGATGCTTGGCTCAAGTCCGTGATGACGTAGAGCTCTTTCCGAGTTGGCTCCGTGGTTTGCAACAACTGCAGGCTGGGCAGAATCGCCGCTGGAATCGAGACGTCGCGATACACTATTTCCAAAGTCGCCAATCGTTTCTTGGCGGCGTTGAGATCGACGGAATAGAAAGGTTCGTCTCCGTCCGGCGTGACAATGCTAACTTGGCTGGCGAGTGGCAACTGTCCGATAAGCCATTCTCCGAGTGCTTTGGCTCGCTCAAGAACAGTTTGGTTCTCAGTTCGATAACCCATCCGCGGCGAGTTATCGATCAATATTACCGCAGCAACAGGCGCTTCGCGGTCGCCCAGTATCGCGGGTTGTTCGTCGCGAAAAATGCGAACGGCGAGTACGGCGAAGACAATGCCGATAAGCGCCAGCGCGGCTGCGAGCAGCCCAACTAATAAACGCGAACGAGGCCTGAGCCAAAACACCGACGCTGCCAGCAGCACCGTCACGATCACGCCGAGTACGGTAACGCCGCTCAGTGTAAGCCAAGCTCCAAACGCGCTCGACACGACGCTGGGTTGAGCTAGTGCCGCCGCCACTGCCAAAATCGCCAAGCACCGCAGCAATAGCAACAACCAGTTTTTGACTTGAAGCTGTCGCTTGTTGGCGCGCTCGTGCTGGATAATGAACCGCACCGCGGGAAACGAGATCAATTTCGGCTTGGGCTGCATCAACAAGTGCAAGATGATCGGCACGGCCATCATCAATCCGCCAACCGCCAGGATAATTCCGTTGAGGATCGTCATAGCCGAAATTTTCGTTGTCTGAAGTCGGGCCTAAAGGTACGCCGAAATTCCAAAGTCAACAGCGTGCGCGACGGCTGACCAAGTACTCGGTCAGAGCCTTATCGAACGCCATGCTGGTATCGAGTTCAACGTAATCAATTCCGCTTTGGTGACAGACTTCGCGATACTTGGTGCGAAAATCCTCCACTGATTTATGGTAGTCGCGACTGACGGAATGAGCGTCGACCTCGATTTTTTGGCCAGATTCCGGGTCAATGAACTGGCATGCGCCGTGAAATGGGAAATGAACTTCGGCATCGTCGAGGATGTGGAACAAAATCACGTCGTGGCCGCCGTGGCGAAGTCGATGCAACGAGCGAACCACCGGCTCTGGATCGACGAGCAAGTCAGAAAAAATCATTACGAGGCTACGATGATTGAGCATCGCGGCGATCTGCGTCAAGCTACCGGCGATATTAGTTTGGCCAAGCGGCTTGAGTCGTGCCAACAGTGAAATCAGATTGCCCAACTGAGTTCTCTTGGACCGTGGCGGCAAGCTATCCCGGATTCGATCGTTAAACGTGATCAATCCCACAGGGTCGTGTTGTGAGATCATCAGATACGAAAGCGCAGCCGCCAAACAAATCGCATAATCAAATTTGGTCAGCTCTTGGCGGTAGGTGTATCCCATCGACTGGCTAAGGTCCATCACGAGGTAGCCGGTAATGTTCGTTTCGGCTTCGAATTTTTTGACGTAGTACTTGTCGGTTTTCGCATAAACTTGCCAATCGATGTGCGCCGGGTCATCGCCGTGGGTGTACTTGCGGTGTTCGCTGAACTCGACGGAAAAACCATGAAACGGGCTGGCGTGAATTCCCTGCAAAAACCCCTTGACGACAAACTGCGCGCGCAGATCAAGCCGTTTGATTTGGTTGATGACTTCCGGTTTTAAGTATCGTTCGACAGACATCTGCGTTTTAAGGGTTTGGACTTGAACGTAAGGCACGGGTGCCGATCATTGCTTTTAATAATTATAGCAGCGAACCAAAGTCCCAGCTCGCGCGATCATGAACGCCGCTCCGATGTCATCCACGGTCCTCGGTGTCGCTCGCATGTAACCCACGTATTCGCTCAAAAGAAAAACGCTCGTCCAGCCTAAGCAATTGAATGGCCTATGTAAAACACTTGACCAGAATCTTCTTTAGACGAGCGTTCGCCGGACTTTAATGGCCGTCGGAAATGGCTAATCCGGGGACCATTTCACCAAGAAATTGACAACGAGTCCGCACTGGTTAAATTGCATTCCACGCTGAACGCTTATCTGACTTCGGCGTTGCGAAATCCGGATTCTGAATTGAGGAGTCGTCAAATGCGATTGCGAAAAAGTTCCTGCCGAAAGGCGCTTTTGAGCATGGGATTCAAACTAGTTCGAAAAGTGCGGTCGGCGACGGCGAATCGTCGTGCGATGAACATTAACGCGGCGCGAGATTTTTCGTTTGCGGTTGAAGCTCTCGAAACGCGGCTACTGCTGGCCAACGATTTGTTAACGTGGGCTGCCGGCTTGGTCGTCGGAGATTTCAGCGGCGAACGGGGAGGGATTTTCGTCTCCCGTTCCAATGGCGCGGACATGCGACAGATCACCGTGTCGCAATCGAATAACTTTCAATACTCGGGCGATGGCATTAACTTACCCGATGACCATCCGTCGTTTTCTCCTGACGGCGCACAAATCGTTTTTACGACGAGCCGATTTCAAACTTCTGGCGAAATCAACAATTTTGAAATTGCCATCATGAATGTCGACGGCACGGATATTCGCCGTCTGACGAATTCGCCAGGAATTGACACTGAACCTGTATTCTCGCCGGATGGGAAAAAGCTAGCTTTCGTTTCCGAACGATCGGGCAACCTCGACATCTACACGATGAACCTCGATGGCTCGGGGCTGCTTCGGCTGACCAATAATTCCGACAACGAGAATGAGCCTGCTTGGAATCACACCGGCACAAAACTTTCCTACACGAGAATTCTGTTCGGAGGCGTGGCTGGCGCCATCGCCGCTAAAAAAGATGTGTACATCATGGATGCGCCTGCCGGCACCAACAAAATACTGATTGCCGGCGGCCAAGCCGAAGAGCACGACGCCGTTTGGTCGCTCGATGACAAAAAGCTAATTATTTCCTCCGAACAAGGCGGAACCTTGCCCTTTGGTGACGTGATGGTGATTGATATCGCGACCAAAGTCTACGTCAGCAACTTAACGATCGACGATACCTTCCTCGGCTTCGGCGGGGGTGGCGATCCGACTCTGTCACCTGATGGAACAAAGATTGCTTACTTCAAAGCAACGCTTGGCGTGCTGACCGGTCCGCAGAAGGTTCACGTCATGAACGCCAACGGCACCGGTAAAATTAAAATCGACTCGCCGGGGATCGTCAACGTGCATCCGCATTTTGGCAAACTCGCCGACAGCGACTTCGACGGCACGCCGGATTACATGGACATTGACTCGCCATCCGAGTTTAACCAAGTGCTGATCCAAGACGAAGCGCGAGTGGTCAATTACTTAGGGACGCTAACTACGCTCAACGGCCTAGCCGATGTTGCGAGACTGGCTGCAAACCTTTACGTACCCGTTCACGGCTTCGATAGTTTTCAAGGCCAGGGAGTTGCCTTTGCGCACGATCTTAATTTCAGCGATCCGCCAGTACTCGGCAGACCGAACTTGTTGTTGTATCAGCCGGATTTATCGGGGGGAGTGTTTGGTCCGCGGGATCCAACGGACCTCCAGCCCGATTTCAATTACACGCTCGTAGGCTGGGGATATGCAACGAAGTACAACCCGGCGCATGTTCCCGCGTTCGCGGGCTTTCCAGCCGACAAATGGCTGGTCCACGAATCCGGGTTTCATCCCATTACCAGCGGCACATTTCAACCGACGACGCCCGCCAATGATTCTCCGCGCGGTGTTCAGCCGGGACAAACCCGACCGAACGATCAGCCGGCAACACCTTGGCATGAGCGGTTGTGGGACATTCATTTCTTTCGGCGTCCGGGTGGCGGAGTTCCAGTTGCCGAAATCCACGATCCATTCGGTCGCAATTTGCCGGGAAATCCGACCGGTGCCAACGCATTCTTTTATCCTCAACTGCCGTTTCGCGGCGCGTTAAGCAATGGAACAGTGGTCGAAGCAGAAAATTTTGACATGAGCCGCGGGTTCGGCTGGCATGACCTTTCCGTCGGCAACATCGGCGATGACTATCGCGTCACCGATGTCGATATCGCCAAGTCGCTCGAAATTGAAAACGGACATGACGTGTACAAAGTCCAAACGGGCGAATTCTTGCAATACACAGTCGATTTGCCAACAACCGGACTCTATGACTTCGCGATCCGCACTCGCAACTCGGTAGCTGGTGGCAAGTATCACGTCGAAGTCAACGGCGTCAATCGCTCAGGGACTCTCGATATTCTCACGACAACGATTTTCCTATCGACTGAATACTCCACCTCCGTTCCATTTTCAGCGACCCTATCGAGTGGCCGAAATCGTGTACGCATCGTATTTGAATTTATACCGACCGCTGCGGTCAATGCATTCCGGTTTGATTCCTTTTCGTTGGTCCCCAAGGCCGCACCCACCGCGACGATGGTTCCCATAGTCCCGTTGGAGGCTTCGGCTCCGTTCACCGAAATTAACGTGACTTATGTCGACTCGGCAGCGATCAAGGCAAGTTCGTTAGCGAGCGACGATCTTCTCGTGACGGGTCCAAACGGCTTTTCCCGATTCGCGACGCTTATAAGTCAGTCTGAATTTACAAATTTCAAACTCATCTCCGCCAAGTATCGCGTCTTCGCCACTGGGACTGGATGGGATATGTCGGAAGCCGGTATCTATTCCGTCAATCTACAGAGCAACACAGTTTTTGATGCAACGTCGATCGCAGTTGCCGCAGCAGTCTTGGGGACTTTCCAAATTAAGACACCCACGTTCGCCGTCGTCCCAGACTTGTTTGGGGCCACGTCGACGCTGTTTGTGAACGGGACGGAAGGCACGGACACCGTGTTCGCGACACTTACGAATGGCTTGGTTGAAATCAAAATGAATGGCCAATCGATTGGCAAAATCAATCCCAGTCAAATTAGTCGAATGAGCATTTCCGGCATCGGCGGCACTGACACGATCTCGGTTGCCTCAATCGGTCTGCCGACCATCATCGACGGTGGATTCGGCAACGACGTGTTAACCGGCGGAAGCGGGCCGGATACAATCCACGGTGGTGACGGGGATGATTCCTTGACCGGTGGTCCGGGAAATGACCAACTGTTTGGCGAGAACGGCAACGATACGCTCAACGGTGGCACTGGTATCAATGTGTTGGACGAAGGCCCAGGACAAGGGGGCGCGGCTTTCTTTGGGACTCCAGGAAACGACGTGATTCGCGTCAATCGCGAGCAGGACAACGGCGAAGTATATGTGGTTGCGTGGATCAATGGAGTTCGCAGCAAGGACAAATATTCGGCGGGCGAAACGATTATCGTCCACGGTGACAAGGGAAACGACACGATTGTTATTTTGGACAATGCCGGATCGTCGTGGGAAGCGAATTTATTTGGCGACGAAGGAGACGACTCGTTGACTGGCGGAGCTAAACCAGACGTAATTCACGGCGGCCCTGGCGCGGATCGAATTCTCGGACTAGCCGGTGCCGATAAAGTATTCGGGGACGACGGCGATGACTACTTGTTTGGCGGAGTCGGCGATGATCAGCTTGACGGAGGTGACGGGAATGATTGGTTGTACGGAGGTGCCGGCCTGGATTGGATCTTCGGTCAAGGCGGCGACGATCGGCTGTTTGGCAATTCGGGTGATGACATCTTAGTTGGCGGCACCGGCGACGACCTGATCTGGGGCGGATCGGGGCGCGACGTTATGATCGGCGGTCACGGTCGCGATCTTTTATATGGCGGAGACGACGAAGACTTATTAGTTGGTGAAGCGGCAACTATTGAAGGTAACAAAGTCACGTTGCAACTCGTACGCGACTTGTGGAGCGCGCGGAACCTCGCGTTCGTCGATCGCGACTTTTCACTTCGGTTTCTGATCAACTTGGACTCGATTATCGACGACCACGTCACCGACTTGCTTTACGGCCAAGCCGGCCAGGACTGGTTGATTGACAAGAATGGAGTTTGAAAAAGGAATTGATATATCCCAACATTGAATGATTCACTTTCGCAGCCCGAGGTTCCGGTTTACGACCGGCCGTTTTTTTTGGCGTATGTCTCGAATCTGTTCATGATGTCGGCGGTCAGCTTGCTCTTTCGCTATGCGGATTTCGTGCGACTGGCCGGAGGCAATGAATGGAATTTGGGAATGATCGTAGGACTAGGGACGATCGGCGCGATCGCGTTTCGATTCGTTCAAGGGCCAGCAATCGACCGGCTTGGACCAAAGTCGGCGTGGCTTGCGTCAATTGTCGTTGTGATCGTGAGCCTTTTGTGGCACTTGCGAATCACGAACGTAAGCGGCTGGGAAGTCTATTTAGCTCGGACGTTGTTCGCCACAGGTATCGCCGGAGCTTTCGGCGCGTGGATTTCCTTTGTGTCGCTTCGAGTGCCCGAGCGTCGGGTCGCCGAAGTCATCGGCATGGTTGGTTCATCGGGTTTCGCCGGCATGGCAATTGGCCCGTGGATTGGTGATTGGATTTTTTCCGGGGGGCAGGATGAGTGGATTCAAGTCCACCGAATGCTCTGGTCGGCGATCGGCTTGCAAGTCGGCGCGCTCGTGTTGGCACTTTTTGCCTGCTGGGCCAAGGGGACCATCCGCCACCCCCACAGCGAAATCACGGAACCGTTTTGGCGACTCGTGCGTCAGCGGCATCCTTGGTTGCTTGTCGCGGCGACCATTTGCCTTGGGCTGAACGTTTCATTGCCGGCAAATTTCGTACGACCGTTTGCTCATTCGCTCAACGTTGAAGAAATTAAATGGTACTTTTTGACATACAACATTGTCGCTTTTTCATTTCGACTAGTGCTGCGCCGTGCGTTTCAAGTCTTCGGACTGCACAACATGATCGTCATGGGATTGTCGACCATGATCGTCAGTTTCTTGTTGTATTTGCCCGTGGCCGGCGAGCGCTGGCTGATGATACCCGCCGCGATCGCCGGATTGGGGCACGCCATTTTGTACCCCGCAATTATCGCCAGTGGAACGCGACTCTATCCGCCTAGCTTGCGCGGTGCGTCGACCAATTTGATGTTGGCGGCGTATGACACGGGCGTCTTGATCGGTTCCCCAGCCGTTGGTTGGCTGCTGGCCCAAGCTCGTTGGGCCGGTTGGCCGGAGTATCCGACGATGTTTGTTTGCGTCGCGATTTTTAACCTGATCGTGGTCAGTGCCTTTTGGTGGTTGCACGTCAAGAACTCAGTTGAAGACGATCAACTGTGAGCGGACGGAAGCGGATGTGGAGCCGAACATGGCTGCGCGCTAGTCCCCTCACCCCCTGCGCTCTCCCCGACGCGGAGAGAGGGAACAAAAGTCTAGATGGCGGGGGCCGAGAGGGTGGCGCGATAGTATTCAATGCTGTTGGCCAAGCCAGTTTCGAAATCCACTGGTGGCTCATAGCCTAAGTATTGGGTGGCTTGGCTGATGTCGGCCATGCTGTGGCGGACTTCGCCAGCGCGAGGTGCTTGGTGAATCGCTTGGATATTGACTCTTAAAAGACGCCGCAACGCGGTTAGCAGTTGCAACAAACTGGTCGAGCGGCCATTGGCAATGTTGAAACTGCGGCCAGCTACGTTGGGAGCTTCAGCGGCTAACAAATTTCCGTGAACCACGTTTCCGACATAAGTAAAATCGCGCGATTGCTGACCGTCACCGAAAATGATGGGGCGCTGGTCCGCTAACAAACGCGTAATGAAAAGCGGAATGACGGCCGAGTAGGGGCTGTCAGGATCTTGCCGCGGTCCAAACACGTTGAAGTATCGCAAACAAACCGTTTCCAAGCCGAACGAGTGGAAGTACGCATGGCAGTAATATTCGCCGGACAATTTCGCGACTCCATAGGGCGACATCGGGCTGGGCGGATCGGACTCGCGATTCGTGGCGAACGGTTGATTGCCGTACAAGCTACTCGATGCGGCATAAACAACGCGGCGAACGCCTGCTTGATGCGCTTGGTCCAACACGTTCAGCGTGCCGGTGGCACAAGCAGCGTGTACGTCCATCGGCCGCTCCAAGCTCATGGGTACGGACGCCAATGCCGCTTGGTGAAAAACGATATCGACGCCGCGCATCGCCTTGCGCAATAACGTCGCGTCGAGAATATCGCCTTCAAGAAACTCAATTCGATTCGCGACGGGTTCCAGGTTTTCACGCCGCCCGGTGACGAGATTATCAAGGACGCGGACTTGATCGCCGCGCTTGACGAGCACTTCTACCAAATGAGAACCAATGAATCCCGCACCGCCGGTAACCAAAACTGTTTTGGACACTTGGAAGCCTCTTGAAGAAATCGTCGAGCGCTGGTCGAGCAAATTTCAACTTCGACCCGCTCGATGTGAGAAGTATATCTCTTCGGCGACACGAGACGAAAACGAGGCACGAACTAACGTAGGCAAACTAACATTCGAGAACGAGATGTCAGGTTGTTCCGGTTTTGAGGCTGAACCGCTCGGGCTAACGACAATGACGACGATGTGAAGCGGTTACTTAACGTTGATCCGCCCTGCTCCGCTCACGTCCCGCTTTCCGCCCTTCGGATTTCCCAAGCAATTGACGCGTCCAGCACCGGAAATATTCGCATCCAATGTCTCGCTGGCAAAGACGTCTGCTTTGGCGGCGCCCGAAATTGAAATTTTTACGGACTTTGCTTTCAATTCGTTGGCATCGATTCGCCCAGCACCTGACATGTCAATTTCCAGACTCTCGGCGACACCGTCCGCAACAAAAGTGCAGGCACCATCCACGCGGAGCTTGAAGTTGTCAAGTTTCGCGTCAAGGATATTTACTTTTGCCGCGCCGTCAATGTCGACGGCATTAACTTTGTTCATGACAATATCAAATGTTGGACCCGTCGCAGAGCTTGTCGATTCGCTAGACGAAATTTTTAACGTTCCATCGATGACTTCGGTTTTGAGATACTGAAGCAAGTTGTCATCGAAAGTCACTTGCAGCGAAGGGGTCTCGCTAAATGTGATGTTGACTGTGCCCACTCCGTCAATTTCGATCTGGTCAAATTCTGCGACTGTTCGCGTCTCGGACTTGGAAACACCAGAGCCTTGGATGCCTTGAAACTTGATATCACAACCATTGAGCATCAAGGTCGCAACAACAATGCAGATGTGGCCAAATCGAATGCTGAGAACGTGCGATCGGTTGGTTGAGCGGTTCATGGATGACCTCAGACTTTCTTTAACACTAGTATCCTGCACGGAACATCCGATTGGAATAGTCGAGTTGACTATTGAGAGTGAACGCGTCGTATACAACACCCACAAGGAGCAGACCACCAGTGAGTAAGTACACAACCCCAGAGATGATTTTGCCTTGATAAAATCGGTGCAGTCCCAATACGCCACCCAACGCCAGGAGGAGCCAGGCCAGCCCGTAATCTTGGTTACCCGAGACGAAACGGTAATCCGCTTGGCTATCCATCGACGGAAGCAGAAACGCGTCGACCAACCATCCGATTCCCAACAAGCCGAACGTAAAAAACCACAGCAGCCCGGTCAACGGTTTTCCATAATAGAACCGATGGGCACCTGTGAACCCGATCAGCC
>JANMEB010000526.1:0-9789 GCA_031376585.1 Planctomycetota bacterium
TAAAAAAATCGAAGTTCCGTTTGAACAGTTGATAATCTTCTCGACCAACTTGGAGCCATCGGACTTGGTCGACGAAGCCTTTATGCGGCGGATTCCGTATAAGATCGAAATTGGCGACCCAGACCACGAAGAATTTCACAAACTTTTTCAGTTATACAGCGACAAATTCAAATGCGAGTACCGTCCCGACGTCGTGGAGCAACTGATCGACAAGCACTATGTGGCGACAGGCCGCGCGATGCGCAGATGCCATCCACGCGACTTGTTACAGCAAGTCAGAAACTACTGCGCGTATAACGAACTGCCGATGGAAATGCGTCCGGAGTATTTCGAACGGGCTGTCAAATCGTACTTTGCGATGGTCATCGGCAAACCAGCGGCGCCGACCCAAGCCGCCACGCCTGCAATCGCTCGTTAGTCGCTAACGTATCGCATACCATCTTCAGCGGTTTTCGCTCAATCCGATCAAGCGACCTGCACGGGGTTTTTGGATTGTAGTGACGGGAACCGCCGCAAAGTTGCCCCATTTTGAAATCGGGTCGCTCATCGCACCGGGGTCAAGCTAGATTTTTCCGTGAAATTGCGCATTACGGAAAAATATCGTGAAAACAATTCAAACAAATGATGTCGTCCTTGGGTACACCCTCAAAAGCCGAATCGGTTCGGGAGGCTACGGTGAAGTCTGGAGCGCGGAAGCTCCCGGCGGCATCGCTAAAGCGGTCAAGTTCATTTACGGCTTTCACGACGAAGAACGCGCCAAGACCGAATTGAAATCGCTCGACCGCGTCAAACAAGTCCGGCACCCGTTTTTGCTTTCGTTAGAACGAATTCAAGTCGTCGCCGGGCAGCTTGTCGTTATCACCGAATTGGCCGAACGAAGTTTGGCCGACTTGTTCCGCGAAACCAAGTCCAGCCAAGGAACCTGCATCCCCCGCGCTGAATTGCTCCAATACATGCGCGATGCGGCAGACGGTTTGGACTACCTCGCACAATCACACAACCTGCAACACTTGGATATCAAACCGGAAAACCTGCTGATGCTCAGCGGTCACGTAAAAATCGCCGACTTCGGTTTGGTTAAAGAGGTTCAAGATGTCGCGCAATCGTTGATGAGCGGCCTCACGCCGATCTACGCAGCACCGGAATTGTTCGACGGCCGCCCCCACCGCAACACCGACCAATACAGCCTCGCGATCGTCTTTCAAGAAATGTTGACCGGCACGCGACCCTTTACTGGTTCGTCGGCCGCGCAATTGGCAGCGCAGCACATCAACAGCAAGCCAGCTCTGCAAGCCCTCCCCCCCGGCGATCAGCCGGTGATCGCGCGTGCGCTATCAAAGGACCCCAACCTCCGCTACGCCAGTTGCCGCGAGATGGTTGACGAATTGGCCGAACGCAAAAGCCGCGTCACGACAAAACGAGTGCGACCAACGCTAGACGTCCGCGACGACGCGACCGCCGGCACCTTTCTCTTGGATGACGCACAGCGCCGGGACTTTACGGCAAAAGTATCCGAATCAAAGTTCCCAAATTTAGCGTCGCGCATGGTTCATTTGCCGGCGCTCGATCTGTCGGCCAGCAACGCCGCCATTAATCCCACGCTGATCGTCGGCGTAGGCCGCACCGCAGCCATGGCCATGACCCGCATTCGGCAACGACTGGTCCAGCAGTTCGGGCCCCACAGTAATTTGCCGGCGATTGCTTTTTTGTGTTTGGATACGGACCGGCAGATGCTTTCAAAAGTTGCCCACAGTCGCTCCTCGATCGGACTCACCGATTCGGAGATCTTGCACGTGCCGCTCAAGACATCCGAGCAATATCGCCAAGACGTCAAGCTCAAATTGGGCTGGTTGAGCCGCCGCTGGATTTACAACATTCCTCGTAGCGGCCAGACCGAAGGACTTCGGCCGCTTGGCCGATTGGCATTTGCCGATCACTCGTCGGAGATTTTTCGTTGCTTGAAAGATTCCGTTTCGGACATCATTAAACCAGAAGCCCTTGCCGCGACCGCCGAAGCGATTGGACTCGATCCCGACCCCAGCCGCGTCAACGTCTACTTCGTTACGTCCATTTCCGGCGGTGTCGGCAGCGGGATGAGCATTGATTTGGCGTATGCGATCCGGACAATATGCAGCGAGCTGGGGATCGACGAAATGCGCCTGATGGGAACATTGATCCACTGCACGCCGCGCGGCCCGAATGAACAACTCTTGTCGATTGCAAATTCGCTGAGCTTTATGACCGAGATGCGGCACATCAATCAGTTCGGCTATCCCGGGGACGAAACGTGCGGTATGCCGAGCTTCGACGATCAGCGAGTCTTCGACGAGACCTATCTCATGCACTTGGGTGATGGACTGTCGGCCCAAGCATACGACGACAACATCGCATCGATCGGCGAGTATATTTTCCACAACATCGCCACGAAATGCCAAACTTTCTTTGATGAATGTCGCGTCGAAGGGGACTCGGAAATTCGCTCGGCGCAACTTCGCTCGTTTGGCTTGTCGCAGTTCAATGCGTTTGACGAAATGAGCCGAAGCTTGGCGGATGCGCTCATGCAGCGCTGGCTCAGCGTCGACCTGGCCAAAGCACGCTTGTGCGAGCGAAACGTCGTGGAATCGATTCAATCCGAACGCCAGTTGTTGTTCGCCCAGACTCGCCAGCGCGCGACCGAAGCTGCCCGTGAACATGTCGAAGCCGTGCGCAAGTCCTGGACGCAAAATACGGCTTCGATTTCCACCAAAGGGCCTGAAGAGGAAACCCGTCGTCGCATCGATCAACTTTCCAAGGACTTGATCGATCAACTCGGATTGTCGGCGGAGATAGGCAACTCCGAGGCTTCATACGAAATTAGAAATACACTGGAAAAACAAGGGCATGGACTGGGTAAAGAATTGAGCGGTCATTTGTGGAGACTTATCTCCGACTCGGAGTATCGGCTCGGCGGCGCTAACTACTTGGCGTCGCAATTGATCCAACAACTGCGAGCCGACCTCGAGCAACACCAAGAAAACATTCGCCGGGCCAAACAGCAACAGCTTGACATGACGCAGGCGTTTAAACTTTTGTCCGCCTCGACCAAAAAATCAGCCCTCGCGACGATCACTTTGGATCAATGGCGCGAACAATACTTCGCTGCCTGCGTCGAACATTTCGAGTCGGAAGTGGCCGCATCCCTTGTTTCGCGCGCGATCGGCGTGTTGGCTGATACCGAGTTGTCATTGTTGGCTGCCATCGGCGATATGACGCGCCGGCTCGACGATTGCCTGCCGATAGAAAAAAAGGAATCCCCCGACGAGCAACGCCCCGAAGTATTCCCCGTTCCGCAAATCAAGGACTGGATTCGACAGCATTTGGGCGAACTCGCCGCGCGGGTCGACTCGCACTTGGAACACGGTTGGTTGCACGAATCGGGCGGTCTCTTCAAAGTTATCTCGGATCCACTGAAAACGTACGGCCAATTACCGCGCATGCTGACGATCGCTTGCAACGCGGTCATGTCGAGCGTACAGCGTGAAATTTCGATTCGCGATTTGGCCTATGCCAGCGGAATGAATTCGGCGACGTTCATGGCCTGGTTCGCCACACAATTCGATGAATCGAAACCGCAGTTGGCCGATGTCGGTGGCGAAGTTCGCTTGCTCGTGGGACATTCCGGGAACGCCGGAACTTTAGAGATGCTCAAAGGATTGAAAACCGAGCGGCCACTGCACCCAACATTTTTGGAGCATTGCTCGGGCGATTTGGTTTTCTGCCAAGAACTTCAGAAAATCCCGCTGGTCAATCTAGTTTACCGATTGATGGAACGACGGGCCGACGCGCTGGATATCGTGGCCCGACTTCATTCGCGTAGCGACATCGACTGGACCAGCCTCAACGAGCTGTTCCAAATGAGTTAGCGGCACGAATCGCCGCCATCGAATCGGCTATTGAGCCAACACATAGGCGAAGATCAGCGGCGCAACGATCGAGGCGTCCGAGTTGATCATGAACTTGGGCGCTTCCGGATCGAGCTTCCACCAAGTGATCTTTTCGTTGGGCACCGCGCCGGAGTATGAGCCGAACGACGTCGTCGAATCGGAAATCTGGGCAAAATACTTCCACAAGTTGATATCTTTTTCCAAGTCCTGAACAATCAGCGGCACGGCGCAAATTGCGAAGTCACCGGCGATCCCGCCACCAATTTGGAAAAAGCCAATCCCTGGTCCACTTTCGTTTTCCAAATACCAACGGACCAGATGCTCCATTTGCTCGGTCCCCGAACGCATCGCGTGATGCGAGGCAATTTTTCCTTCCATGACACGCGCGGCGAATATGTTGCCTAACGTCGAGTCCTCAAAGCCCGGCGAGTAGACGGGAATTTTCTTTTGCCACGCCGCGTAAAGCCAGGAGTTCTCGACTGGAATTTGAAAGTGCGGATCGAGAATCTTGCTCTCGAATAACCGGAAGAAGACTTGGCAAGGAAACAGCGATTCGCCCTTGCGCCCGACTTCCGCACAAGTCTCCATGAACGGACCTTCGATGTGCCGAATCACGTCTTCGGGAATGCACGTATCGGTCACGCGATTGAAACCGGCGTCACGCAAAGCGACTTCGTCTTCGGGCGAAAGATCGCGATAGTTAGGGACCGTGCGATACTCGTCGTGGGCCACCAGATTGAACACGTCCTCTTCGAGATTCGCGGCGGTGCATGAGATTGCGTGAACTTTGTTTTGGCGAATCATCTCCGCCAGAGAGACGCCCAGCTCGGCAGTACTCATCGCGCCGGCCATCGCCACCAGCATTTTGCCGCCGCCATCGAGGTGGCTGCGATAGGCTTGCGCTGCGGCGACCATCTCGCGGGCATTGAAGTGGCGGTAATGCCGCAGCATGAAGTTGCCGATGGGGCCTAATTTTGGATCGTGTCCGACCGAAGGCGGAGCGTGCGTTGTAGGCTGGACTTTCATTTCGGTCTCCCCAATAAATGGACAAATCGCGCCGCAAAACCGCAAAGGCTGGGGGTCTCCGAAAAAGAGGTAAATCGGCGACAAACCCCGGCGGTTCTTGGTTTAGAACGCTGATCGTATCCCGATTCGAGTTGTCAGACAACCATTTGCCATCAAACGCCCAGCGGCGATGCGTACTCGTGTTGCCGAAACGCAACCCTGCTTGCCGCACGTTGACTTTCGCCGACACGCGAATCGCTTTCCGATATTACA
The DNA here is from genome assembly GCA_031376585.1 of Planctomycetota bacterium. Classification (GTDB taxonomy): domain Bacteria; phylum Planctomycetota; class Planctomycetia; order Pirellulales; family Pirellulaceae; genus JANMEB01. The sequence goes on from JANMEB010000526.1 coordinate 5,202, forward strand.
AAAAAAGCGGCTGTTTTCGGCTTAAACCCAAGTTACGAAACGACTTGCGGACGCCTTCTCAACCTGCGATCGGCGATTGGCACTCGGCTTGCCTTCGTTCTCATTGCATCGCTCGGCCCAGGACACTTTTTGGACTTGGTGCGGCGATTTGTTGCCTCATTCGCATCACTGAACTTTTTTGGAAACACAATGCACGCCCGCCATCTCGCCGAACTTGCCGCCCGTCTCGCATTGGAACCAACCGCCGTCCCAATCTCCAGCGAAACAACCGCAGAACTAGCCAAGCAATATTGGACATCGTCCAAATGCCGGCTTGAATCTTGGCAACGAGCGCTCCGAATTTTCGCGGATGATTTGAAAGTCGACGATCCGTGGCACGATCCTTGGCCCGCAACCGAAGTCGTAATCCAAGAGATTCTCATTTCCGAACTGCTGACCCGCGTTTGGTCAGCGGTACTTGTGCAACGCGATCAGAAAACCCAGTCGAATGAATTGTCGGGACTTGCACAAAGCGTTTTCATTTCGCACATGGAAGTTTCCAACCAAGCCCTGCGCTTGCTGATGGCTCAGCGCCAGAATCGCCAAGCCGCCGTGCAACAACTCAATGTTCAACGCCGTCGCCTCGAACGCTGGACTGATTTACTGTTAGGCTGTTTGCCGGATGAGAAAGTCGCATCGCGCTTTGCTCACGACCGCGCCCGTATGCTCGACTTTGCCGTTGATCGTCGCCAACAATCGCCCGGTTCACAACATCAAGCAAATCAACTTCTGCTCGCGTCGCTCAGCACCGAACTGAAGAAATGCTCGAACCGCTTTTCCGCCAACCCAGAACTCAATCGGCAAATCGCCGCTGGCGTGATGGCATTTTTGCCCGCCGAGCAATTTGATTCGGTCGGACTTCCCAAACCGGCCAGCCAAATCATGATCGAACAAACGCTAGACGAGACCGACAGTTACTTGAAAGAATTCCGCCAGATGTACGAATCGGGGCGTCCGCTGGATAGCACCGACGACCGAATCCGCGACTTGATGCGTGCGGCCCATCGCCGGCGCCGATAATTGCCGATGATTTGGGCAAACATTGCTCATTGTCCCGCTGCCGCAACCATTGCCCGAAAAGCGGCTTCCATTTATATTGACTCGCTTGCAATTAACAAAATTGAGGCCAGTCATGACCATCGACAAATCACTAAAAATCAAAGCCGGTGCCGGCAAGCAACGCAGCGTGCTGACTCGTGCGGAGCGGTTGACCAAACTCAAAGCCGACGACCGCTGGGTGGAGGGCGACAGAGTCCTCGGACTGCCCAAAGTCCGCGTCCCAAAACTTGCCATGAAGAAAAAGAAGAAAGCCAAAGCCGCTGAAGGTGAAGAGGGCGCCGTTGTGGCCGCCAAACCAGCCGTGGGTGCCAAACCTACGACCGGAGCGGCCAAACCGGCCGCCGGTGCAAAACCTGCAGCCAAACCTGCGGCAAAGAAATAACTTCATTCGCTCGCTTGAACCACACTCGCGCCGCATGGTCTACACCCTGCGGCGTTTTTTGTTTCTCTCTTCGATGTGAACCGTGATCGGAATCGCGCCATGAAAGCCGCCTATTTTCGGCAACCCGGCCCCCCCGAAGTCATCGAGTACGGCGAACTTCCCACGCCCGAGTGTGGTCCCAATCAAGTTCTCATTCAAAACGCGGCGGTCGCCGTCAACCCAATCGACACTTACATCCGCGCCGGATGGATCGATCAACCCGCCCCTCGACCAACGATCGTCGGCTGCGATGCGGCTGGAACGATTGCAGCACTCGGCAAACAAGTGCGCGGCATAAGTGTCGGCGATCGCGTCTGGACGACCAACCAAGGATTGCTTGGCCGCCAAGGAACTTTCGCCGAGTTCGCCGCCGTCGACGCGCAGTGGGTTTATCCGCTACCCGCGCCAGTTGCTTTTGACGACGCAGCGGCATGCGCTTTGGTCGGCGTCACGGCCCACTTGGGTTTGATCCAACGTGCACAAATCCAACCCAGCCAAACCGTCTGCATCCAAGGAGCCGCCGGTGGCGTCGGGCTCATGGTGATTCAAATGGCCAAATGGGCGAATGCAAAAGTAATCGCGCTGGCCGGCAGCGACAAAAAATGCCAACACTGCCGAGCGTTCGGTGCAGATTTCGTACTCAATTACCGAGATTCCGACGTTTGGACCAAACTTCGCGAAATTGCACCGGCGGGCGTCGATCTGATTTGGACGACTTCGCGGCAACCGGATTTCGACCCGCTTGTCACGGCGCTGGCCGAACGCGGAACGATCGTGCTGATGGCCGGTCGCGAAGCCCGCCCTCCATTTCCAGTCGGCCCGTTTTACATCAAGCAATGTCGGATGCTGGGCGTCGTCATGTTCAAAGCGACTCCCGCCGAACTTCACAAAGCCGCAACCGACATTAGCGGCTGGCTGGCCGACGGCACGCTTCGCGCCCCGATCGCCGTTCGCTTTCCATTGTCGCAAACCGCCGCAGCGCACCGCCTTCAACAAGCCGCGACGGTGGACTTGTCGCAAGAATTATTGGGCAAGATCGTACTGTTCCCTGATCGCTAATGCCGTGCTACGCCGCTTTTTGCGCGGATTGCGGCGGCGTCAAGTCAATGGCACGCGGCACTTGGCCGTCTTCGTGGAGCCACAATTTTTGCTCGCCGATCAACCAGCGCAATTTCACGTGCCCCAAAACAAACTGGTGACCGACATAGCGCGATCCGCGCAGCAGAACGGATTCGCTGACGGCTGCCGGGTCGAATTCCGCGACCCGCGCACGCAGAACACGCCACACGGTATTTCGAACTTGTTCAAGTTGTTCGTGATGCACTTGCCGCTCTCGCCTTACTTCAGGCTGCGATTTGATTTGCTCTTCGATGAACCGGTTCGCGGCGAACTCGCGTCGTAGACAAACACGGTATCTTCCGTCGCAACCGTTCGCTGCGATTCCGATTTGATCTGGGCGCGCACGACGTGCTCGCCAGCGTCGGTGCCAGTGAATCGCAACTGAATCGTTCGAAGTTCGCCGGCTTCCAAATCAGCGGCGGGAACAATGATTCGATTGTTTTGAACACGATAGTCGCCGGTCGCAACCGCTTTCAATGCGGTCGGGATGGTGACTTCCAATTCGACGTTCTTGGCCGCTTCCGTACCGCGGTTTTCCACCGTCATCTCAAGCGTCGTGGTTTGGTTGATTTGAATCGGGCCGCCTTGGCTGTTCAATCCGATTTTCAAATCAGGTCGCGCGTCGATCGTCGTGGAAATGCTAACTTCCGACGGCTCCGATTCAGCGGATGCAGCCGTGACGCGGCAATTCTGCAAACCGGATTGAAGCGCGACCGCTTTGAATTGAATTAGTTCTTTCTTCTGGGCGCCCAATCGACCGATTTCCCAGGTCATGTGCCGATTTCGGTCGTCGACGTTGGCCGCGCGATTCAGCGTCGTGACGTGCAAACCCTCGGGAACGTCGGCCACTACACGGACCTGAGTCAATTCGACCGGCGACGTGTTGTGAATCTCGATCGTGTACAAGTTCTCGGCGTTTTGGAAGCTGAATTCCGGTGCCGTCACATCCACGGTCAACTCGGGCCGCCCAACGCGAATATCGATCTGCTGACTGGTGAGCATCTGAACCTGAGTGCGGACTTGAATCGGCTCAAACGATTGCGGAACGACGTCCAGCGCGATCGACTGCGTGGCTTGGCCAGCCAATTCTTGAATCAAAAATTCGTATGAGCCGTTGTCCTGCATCGTGGGCTGCGGATTGGCCGTCTGCAATTGAACGTGCTTGGGTAACCAAACAATCAGAATCGCCGGATCGGTAAGTGCTGGCCCATCGTTTTGCACGTCGATCGTGACTCGCGCGGGCTGCTTCACGATGGTCTTGTAAGGGGCGGAGACTTTGGTTTGTAAGGTCACTTGATTGGTCGAGCATTGCGGTTCGTCGCTCGTCATCGGCTGTTCGGCTTGCGTATCGGCAAGGGCTTCGGAGGTTTCGGTGTCGTCGAGTTCCTCGGACGCTGCTTCCGGCATCGGTTTCAGAATGGATTTTGAGTTCGTCGCTGTCGAAGTACGCTTTTTCGTACCGGCCGAAGCAGCGGACTTCGTTTCGTCCCGAGTCGGTTCGCTGACAGTCTTGCGCGAGGAAACTTTTTTAACGTTCGTGTTTTGCGAGGGTCGAGGCTCGAAGCTTTTTGGCGATGACTGCGCAACTGCGATCTGAAGCGAGACAACGGCACCCAACACGGTCGCGAGAACAAGTTTGCGATACATTTTCGAACCTGCAAATGGAAACGGCCCAAGACAATTAATGTCTTTTCGCAAATCGTCTGATTCGCGCCGATAGATTTAACGGAGTCCGAAAATCCGGTAGAGCCTGCCTGAAATCATCCGATTGCCTGAGCGGCAAACTCGCCCCACTTTCACCAATTTCCCACGGAAAAAGCTTGAGGCAACCGTCTTTAGGCGAGCGGGGGGGGTGTGAGCCCCCTGATTCCTTGAGCACCCGGCAAATCCGCGTCCTTTGTCTCGTTTAACCGCCCGGCCTCCGGGCGCTGCGATTTGCGGAACGTTGAA
>JANMEB010000584.1:0-5427 GCA_031376585.1 Planctomycetota bacterium
GGGTCACCAGACACCACAACATAAAAAGTCCCGTCAGGGACGAAAGAGATTCCCAACGGAACACGACGACGATGATGCGCCAACGAAACGCGACAAAGAAAATGGGCGAAATGGCGATGCGTGCAAAATCTCTTTCGCCCCTCCGGGGCTTTCCGGGTGTTGTTGACACTATAACCCACCGATAAATCGGTGGGTTATTGTCGCAATGTCCCTGACGGGACTTAAGGCGCAAACGCTCCTCGACCGCCTCACACCGTCGCTCCTGGCCAAAGCTTTCCGAGGCGAACTCGTCCCCACCGAACACACCCGCGAAATCCGCGACTATGAACCCGCCAGCCTGCTGCTCGAACGAATTTGCAATGCGACGTCCGTTGAAACGAACGCCCCATCGACTCGAAGGCTGGCGATGATGACAATTCGAAAAAGATTGGGAAAATAACGCGCTGACGCGAATGATTGTCGAGGTCGGTTTGGTGACCATCCGAAAACCCAAACGACCCTCAACCAACGCCGTTAAGAATTTTGAGATGATGCAAACTGCATTGATGCAGTGTGCCGCCTGTCACGCCGGCATTTCCCCGAAAGTCGGCGAGAGGGAACGATTTTAATTCTCGGATTGGCGAAACCATCTGACATGGAACAACGGAACGAACACCTAAGCGAAACGACAACTATCGTAAATCTTTTTGATGCAATTCCGACTGAACTGCCACAAGAGCTTGTGCAGACTTTGTTTCAGTCTGCCGATTTGCGAATCGAACGGATTGTTTCGCACGGCCATGTCTCCCCAGATGACTTTTGGTACGACCAAGACGAAAGCGAATGGGTTTTGCTTTGCCGGGGATCCGCCCGAATCCATTTCGAAGATCGCACGGTTGAATTAAAGCCGGGAGATTTTTTGAATATTCCAGCTCACAGCCGACATCGCGTCGAATGGACGACGCCAAGCGAGCCCACCATCTGGCTGGCGATTTTTTATGGCTGAACCCAGAATCGAATGGGTCCGACGGTTGCCTTTCGGCTGGTGCGACAGCGATGTCCGCGAATGAGCTTGAACTTGCCCTGTGCAATGGCCGCAGGATTAATGTCAGAAGACTGTCGCAGACTGTCCCAGCGCGACAAAAAGGCATTGCTGGCCGAACTGGACGATGGCTAAAGCGCCCGACGTTAGGTCACAAAACTAAACCTTCCAACATTCATTCGATCAAAGTGTCCGCCCCCGAAACAAACGGCTCACCTACCAACCTCACGCGTGCGGTTCGCCGAAAGCCCGCGATCCGTTGTTTTGGCTTGCGTGAATGACCATGATCGAGTTCCCATGCGATCTCAAAGAGTTACCGTTGGGCAAGCAGATTTTCGGCGGACCGACCCAATAAAGCTGCTTTTTCAGCCACTTTCTAGTCGGTGATTCGCCAAATGTCCGTGCCGTTTTGCCTTAAGGATATTGGTGAAGGCGTTTCGCGAGCCTTCGACTTTGCCCCATAAACACGGGGGTAACGGTTGAATACGAAACGTGTTCACGTTATTATCGTAGGACTCGACTTGCATCAAAGAAATCGGAACCGGAACAGAACAATTTCTTAGCTCCATCCCAGGGGATAATCTATGAAGAGGAAGTCTCACCTTCGCCGCAATTTTCTTCCGTCGTACAGTCCATTCATCGAGCCGCTGGAAGATCGATTTGCTCTCGATGCCACCGCGTGGGCCCAATTTGCCGGCAACGCGCAGCATACTTCTATTTCGTCATTCGAATCGCAATCATTGGAAGCGGTTCACTGGTCGTCTGCGGTGGACAATTTCCCATCGTCCCGCGCCGCCCATTATGGCGGCCCGCTCGTTACCGCGGCCAACACGGTCATCTACCCGTTCAAGACGGGAGATTCCGCCACGCCAAATTTCCATATCATCGCCCGCAATGGAAATGACGGCAGCTTACTTTGGGACGAGACTACCGATTGGGTTCCCGCGGGCTACAACTGGTTCCCCGAGCATCAGCCGGTTTACGTCCCAGTCTCGAACCGGGTTTATTTCCCGGGTGCGAACGGGAGTCTGTTTTACAAAGGCAATGTCGATACTCCATCTGGCGTTGCGACCAAAGTTCTAATCTATGCCGGCGCGGCCGGCGACGAAACAACTACCGGCCTAACCGCGGACAATGCCGGCAACATTTATTACGGATATCGCAACGGAACCGCAGGCGGCGTGATCAAAGTCACCCCAGCCGGCGTCGTCACAATTGCGACGGCAAATACCTTTTCTCAAACACCCGCCTTCACGGATTGGATTCCGCAGAGGAACCACACGCCCGCGCTCAGCAACGACGGGCTAACTCTGTATACCACCATTCGTCGAACCGGCGATGGGACTAATGGTCGACTCATTGGACTGAGCACCGCCAATCTTACTACGCAATACAATTCCGGACTCCTTAAGGATCCGCGGAACGGCAATGGCGCCAGTATTACCGGCGATAGTACAGCGTCTCCAATGGTTGGCCCGGATGGGCATGTGTTCTTGGGAGTCCAGGGAAATCCCTACAACGGGTCACGTGGCTGGATGCTTCATTTTAATCCGGATCTCACCAATCTAAACTTGTCCACGCCGAACCTGACCGATACCTATGTCCCAGGCGGCTTCGGTTGGGACACGACTCCCTCGATCGTTCCCGCGTCCATGGTTCCGCAGTACACAGGAAGTTCTTCATATTTGATCTTTACCAAGTACAACAATTACGTCACGGGCGGCACGGGCGGCGACGGTTCAAACGCAATTGGCGTCCTCGATCCATACGATTCGGAAGTGCTAGTCGGGCCGACTCTGCCCGATTCTGGTGGCGTTGCGGTGATGAAACGCGTGTTGTACAAGGTCGGCATTACACCGGACTGGGATATCAACCTAACGCTCTACCCCAACGCCGTGCGCGAGTGGTGCATCAATTACGGGGCAGTCGACCCGGCCTCGAACAGTATCATCGTCAATAGCGCCGATGGAAATTTCTATCGTTGGCACTTGCCGACCGATACTCTGATCCAGCCCACGCGGCTCTCCAGCGGCATTGGCCAACCGTATACCATGACCGTCATCGGAGTCGATGGCACGCTGTACGGCATTCAGATTGGCCAGATCTTCGCGCTGGGACAAACACCGCGAATGTCCATAAGCGACGCGGTTTTTGCGGAGGGGACAGGCGGTTCGACCACGGCCACATTTACGGTTTCCTTGAATTATCCGCGAACCACGGCGATCACTGTAAATTACGCCACAGCTAATGGAACTGCGATCGCAGGGAGTGATTATACGACGGCGTCTGGAGCGTTGACGTTCAATCCTGGACAGAAAACGCAGACCATTTCGGTAACGATCAATCCAGAATCGCTTTTCGAATTGAACGAGACGTTTTTTGTTAACCTTACGGGAATCAGCGCCAATTCGGTTCTATTAGACGGACAAGGTCAAGGCACCATCAACAACGACGACGTGCAACCGAGCTTGACGATTACGAACGTTAGCGCCAACGAAGGCAACAGCGGCACGACGCCGTTTGTGTTTACCGTTAATTTGTCGGAAGCCAGCGGCGCAATCACGACGGTGAATTACACGACTGCTAACGGCACTGCGGACAATGGGGATTATTCCACGGCGTCCGGCACTTTGACGTTCAATGCGGGTGAGATTAGCAAAACACTGACGGTATCGGTTCTTGGCGATACAACATTTGAAGCCAATCAGACGTTTTTTGTGAATCTGGCGGGGGCCGTCAACGCTACCATTGCCGACAATCAAGGCCTAGGCACCATTCTCAACGATGACAATGTGGCGGGGATTTTGATCTCGGATGCGTTCTTGACCGAAGGCGGAACAGCGATTTTCGAAGTAACGCTCTCAGCCGTAAGTTCGCAGACCGTGACCGTGAATTACACCACGGCAAACGGTAGTGCAATCGCGGGTTCGGATTATACGGCGACCAGCGGGACACTGACCTTTGCTCCCGGAATGACTTTTGACGAGATCTTCGTCAGCACTACAAACGATACGCTTGACGAACTCGTCGAGACCTTTTTCCTCAATTTGTCTGGTGCAACCAACGCATCTATTACCGACGCACAGGGCCTAGCCACTCTCAATGACAACGATCCGCAACCGACGGTTTCGCTTGGCGATGTAACGGCGAATGAGGGATCGAGCGGCACGACTGCGTTTGCGTTTACGGTAACCTTGTCCACGGCAAGCGGTCGTAGCGTGGCAGTTAATTACGCAACCGCAAATGGCACCGCAACCACGGCGGATAACGACTACCAAGCAGCTAGCGGGACCGTCACGTTTGCCATCGGACAGACTAGCAAGACCATAACGATATTGGTGAACGGCGATTCGGCCAACGAATCCAACGAGACCTTTTTTGTCAACTTGTCCGCCGGAAACGGTGCAACGATTCTTGACGGCCAAGGCCTTGGCACGATCCTCAACGACGACTCTTTCGTTATTTCCGTAGGCGATGTGACTTTGAATGAGGGCAATTCTGGCACGACGTCATTTGTATTTACGGTCAGCCTCTCTTCGGTAAGCGCTGGAACGGTTAGCGTCAATTTTGCGACGGCGGATGGCACAGCAACTACGGCGGGAGGCGATTATTCCGGTGGATCGGGTACAGTTATCTTTAACCCAGGCGATATTAGTAAGACCATCACGGTTTTGGTCAATGCTGATTTGCTAGACGAATCGAATGAAACTTTCTTTGTCAACCTTTCCAATCCAGTCGGCGGAGCTATTGGCGATGGCCAAGCCATTGGAACGATTAACAACGACGATGCACTTCCATCGATTTCGGTTAATGATGTGAGCGTCCCGGAATTGGACTATAACACGGGCACGGTGACGGTTTACGTCATGTTGTCGGCGCCGAGCGGCCAAACGGTGAGCGTCGCGTATGAAACCTCCAACGGCACGGCTTCATCGACGATCTTAAAGGATTACACGGACACCTTCGGAACCGTGACGTTTTTACCTGGCCAGACGGTTGCCAGTTTTGATGTTTCGATCTTCGGCGATACCCGCAGTGAGCCGAATGAAACGATTCGAGTCTTGCTGTCTAGTCCAGTCAATGCACTAATTGCGGATGATGAGGGCATCATCACCATTATCGATGACGACATCGTATACGTCACGATCACAGGGACTTCCGTCACGGAAGGAAACAGCGGCCAGACACCTGCGGTCGTCACGGTTAGTCTCTCGATCCCTGCCGACTACGACATCACGATTGATTATGCAACGGCGAACGATTCAGCTACCGCCGGTTTAGACTACGTTGCGGCCTCTGGAACTTTGACTTTTTTCGCGGGAGTTACCAGCCAAACTATTACATTGCAAGTACTTGGTGATACTCAAAGCGAATTTAATGAAGCATTTGAAATCGTTTTGTCGAAC
>JANMEB010000603.1:0-2388 GCA_031376585.1 Planctomycetota bacterium
CCCAGGCGGGAGCCTGGGAACCAGGACTTACAATGATGATTGATCTCGTTCCCAGGCTCCGGCTTGGGAACGCACTGTTCGCGAGGCCCAGCCTCGGCTTCCGCTGGCGGAGCCAGCAATTCAGTGGGTTCCCAGGCGGGAGCCTGGGAACCAGGACTTACAATGATGATTGATCTCGTTCCCAGGCTCCGGCCTGGGAACGCACTGGTCGTGAGGCTCGGCCTCGGTGGATGGCGGTGCGAGATCAATTTTAGTCTAACCGAAGCGAGCGAAATGGCGATGTTGAAATTCTGGTACGTGCTCTGGGTGTTTGCGTTCACGCTAACTTCCGGCATCGCACAAGAGAAGTCCGTGCCCAAACGCCAAGTCGAACGAGCCAAGCGTCCGATATTTAGCGAGCGGGATTGGGACGGGATTTATTTCGAAGACTTGTTTCAGCAAGGCTTGGTCGGGCCGCGGCCGGAGAATTTCGGCAAGTCCCCGACCGCGCCAAAAGCCGTTGCGCCGTTAGCTGAAACGGAAAAGGGAGATAACGGCGCGGCATCTTCCGGCTGGTCGATGTTGATTTCCAGCCAAACCATTGAAGACGAAGTGAAAAAGAGCCACCTTGAATTGGATGCACTTATCACCACTTCTCAAAAGTTCAAAACCGAAAACGACAAAGTGCGTGAATCGTTTTCATTTCTCGCAACGCTATTCGCAATCATCGCTGAGTACGACGACAACGTGCGGTGGAAAGAAGACGCTCCGTCCGCTCGAGACGCATTTGCCCAAGCCGCCGCCAACGCGCAAACTAGTTCCGACGAAGCGTTCGCCAGCGCCCGAACTCAGCGCGATCAATTGGCTGAGCTGATTCGCGGCGGAAAACTGGCTGGGGGTAACTCTGGCGAAATGAATTGGACGCATTGGACCGATCGGATCGCGCTGATGAAACGATTGGACACATCCTTCGAACAACGCCTCAAACCATGGACATCCTCCATGGGTGATTTGAACGGGCACGCCGAAGAAGTTCTGCACGAAGCCAACATTGTCGCGGCCATCGGTCAAGTGCTGATCCAAACTGGATTGGACGAAGCGGACGATGAAGAATACGCCAAATTTGCGCAGGAAATGTCTGCGGCTGCAATTGAACTACAATCCGCGCTGCAAGCCAACCAATTTGACGCCGCTAGTTCCGCCGTCAATCGACTTGGCAAAGCATGTAACGATTGTCATGAAGCCTATCGGTAAGAACTCAATTAGCCGCGATTACACGAGCCTCAAGGTGAATACATTGATCGGTTTGGAGAGTAGTCGGGTGGTTAAAGGCTGGCGGTGAATGTTCCAGCCGGCGGCTTGGATCAAGGGCATCAAATCGAGCGTCATGAGTCGCGCGGGATCGGTCAATAGAATGGTGCCATCTGGTTTGAGATGCTGTTTCCAGAATCGGTCTAAGAATGGGATGTCGTGTCGGTCGTAGACGATATCCGCGCCGACGATGAAGTCGAACTTACGTCCCATGTCGCTCTTCCGCCAATCAACGAATGTTACTTCGACGCGCTCGCGCCACGGCCAGCTATTGAGTCGGGCGAAATCGAGGGCAGGGGGCGCATGATCAGCCAACACGACTTGAGCACCTTGAGCTGCGGCAATTGTACCGGTGATTCCCAATCCGCAACCCAAATCCAAAACGTCGCGTCCTGTTAGATCTTGATCCGCCAAGATCGACGCCAAGCCAATCGCCGAGTCCCATAGCTTGCCCCAATAGGGATGCCAAGCCATATCGCTATGTGCGGCGTTGAGCGTCGCTTCGTCTAAAAGCGTGTCCGGGTCGCGCAGTGAAATGACGTCGAGTTGGATCGCTCCAAACGAATACGAAGTGGAGACGACATCGTAATTATTGGCGACGGCGCGACGCAATTCGTCGAATTCAGCGGAGCCGTTTGGCATGGACGCGAGTGAACAAGCCTGATCGTTTTGGTCATCCATGAAAGCACCCGACTCGGAATTAACCAGCATTTCAACCCAGCGGGGAACACGACCCTCAGAGTGTATTCATAGTAACCCGAAACGTTAGTGAGGTCTGACGTGAATTCCCTCGCTGACGCTTCGGGTTATGATTTGCTTGAGAGAAATTCCCTCGCTGACGCGCTTTGAAGTTGCGCATTCTTTCGTAACTCGAAGCGTTAGCGAGGGATTCGGGCGAATCTTGCTTGCTTCCCTCGCTGACGCTTCGGATTACGATCAGGCAGTATGAAATGCGGGATAAAACCCTGGGCCGAAATTTTCATTGGTTTTCCAACGAAAAAAGGAGAGCTAAAACACTCTCCTTTTGCGATTCGAATATTCAACAGCGATTGCTTTAGCGAGTCAATTGTTTGCGGCGACGATTCAAACCAAAGCCGA
>JANMEB010000642.1:0-3741 GCA_031376585.1 Planctomycetota bacterium
GGTTCTTTGTCAATCGCCTGCAAGATGGCCGTCTCGCGCTCATTCAAACTAAGCTCGGCTGGATGGTGCATGGTGGTTTGTGAATCGATCGTCGTGATCGTGGCGAGCGGGCCAAGTTCCGCCAAGACGTCATCAATCGTCTCGACCAATTTCGCTCCGTCACGAATCAATCGATGGCAACCGTGCGCGTTGCGATTGTCGACCCGACCAGGCAGCGCGAAGACTTCGCGGTTTTGCTCCATGGCGTGCCGAGCCGAGATGAGCGCTCCGGATCGCGTGGCGGCTTCGATCACGAGAACTCCCAAGCTTAATCCGCTGATAAGACGATTGCGCTGCGGAAAGGCACCAGCTTTGGGTGGCTGCAGCGTTGGAAACTCGGTGAGCAACGCCCCGCGAGTGACGATTTCATCGGCCAGCGCACGATGCTCGGGTGGATAGAGACTCAAGATGCCGCTCCCCAAAACGGCCAGCGTCCGACCGCCGCCAGCCAGCGCTCCACGATGTGCGGCGGCATCAATCCCGCGGGCCAAACCGGAAATGATGGTGAGTCCGGCTTGTGCTAGACCTTTGGCAAATCGCTCGGCTTGTGTGAGTCCGTAGGGAGACGGATGCCGCGTGCCGACAATCGCGATCGCCAAATCATCTTGCGGCAACAGGCGGCCTTGGCAATAGAGCACGCTCGGCGGATCGAAAATTTCCTTGAGCCGCTGCGGGTAATTCGCGTCGCGGACTTCGGCAATGTCGATGCCAAAATCAGTACAGCGCTTCAGTTCATCATCGATGTCGACCGTTTGTTCGGCCTGTGCGATTTCCCGCGCGAGCTTCACGCCTATCCCTGGCAAAGCTCGCAGTTCGGACGGCCCCGCTCGTAATACTTCTTCCGGGCCGCCAAAAGCGTCGACAAGCTGCCGATAAGTCCTCGGCCCAATTCCAGGGACGAGGCTCAAACGAACGGCCGCCCGCAAAGCAGCGCTCGGAGCGGGGCACGTACTGGGCGATTCGCTCATATAGAAACCTCGCCTAAAAAGTATCGTCGGATCGCAGCGCGGCAAGAACCGCAGCCGAATCGACGTCGTCCACCAATTCGAGTTGCCCAATTCGTTTAGCCAAGACCAAACGCAGTTTGCCGGCGCAATTTTTTTTGTCGAGCGACATGGCTTGCAAGATTTCGTCATGCGCAACGCGCGGCAACTCCGTCGGCAATCCGAATTTGACAAGCAGTGCCCGCAAGTCTTTACACAAGCCCTTTTCCGCCAAGCCCGTTTGCTCCGCAAGTCGAGCGGCGCACACCATGCCGATCGAGACAGCTTCGCCGTGCGAAAGTTGACCGTAGCCCGTGACCGTTTCCAATGCATGGGCAAACGTGTGCCCATAATTTAACACCGCGCGCCGCCCGCTACGCTCCAACGGATCGGAACTCACAATGGCGACTTTGGCGGCGCAGCACTCCACGATGATGTCGAACAACGCCGACGGATTGCGATCCAGTAGTGCGGTTGCGTTTCGGTCGAGTCGCTCCCAAAGTGGCGGCCCTTGGATCACCGCGTATTTGACGACTTCCGCCAAGCCGGAGCGAAAATCTCGATCGCCAAGTGAATTTAGTACGTCCGGATCGATGATGACTTGAGTCGGTTGCCAGAACGCGCCGACGATGTTTTTGGCCGCTTCAAGATTGACGCCGACCTTGCCGCCAATGCTACTGTCGACTTGGGCCATCAACGATGTCGGCAGCCCGATCCATGTCAAGCCGCGTGCATAGGTTGCGGCGGCAAATCCCGTGAGGTCGCCGATCACTCCGCCTCCTAGCGCGACGATCACTGCGTCGCGATGCAATTGCCATTGGGCGAACCGCTGCCACAATTCTTGCAGACTCGCAACCGATTTGGTTGCTTCGCCGGCCGGCAATACAATCGACTCGACTCGACCCGCCAAGCGTTTCAATTGTCCGACTACGGTTTGTCCGTAAAGTCGATCGACGTTAATATCCGAAACAACGACCAGCGTTTGCCGCGCCAGATCGCGATTGAACACTTGGGCGAATTGCTGCAAGCCACCGGTGCGCACCTCGATCGTAGAACGCTGTTGTGCGTCTGCGTCAATTTCAAAATGTGCTTGGTCGGACACAGTCAATTCGATATTGGGCTTAGGATTCGTTCCCTCTCATGGCTTCTGGGGAGAGAGCAGGGTAAGGGAGTCCGGGATGCGGAAGCCTTGATTGTCGAAACGTACTGGTCAGAAGCAAGTCCCAATGGTTGAATAGTCGAGCCGTCAAACGCTTGGATCAGTCAACTTTCCCGCCGAGTTTCGCCATGAAGGCCTTTGCGTTGGTTCTGGGTACGCACAATTCCAGTAAGAAAAAAGAACTTGTGCGGCTACTTGCGCCACTCGGATTCACGCTGCTGACTTTGGAGGATTTTCCTAACGCACTCCAAGTCGAGGAAACGGGTACGACGTTTGCTGAAAATGCAACTCTCAAGGCGGTTCAACAAGCCAAACACCTCCGACATTGGGTTTTGGGCGAGGACAGTGGTCTAGCGGTCGACGCGCTTGGCGGTGGGCCGGGTGTGAATTCCGCGCGGTTCGCCGGTCCCAATGCCACGGACGAAAAAAACAATGACGTGTTGCTGGAAAAGCTCTCGAGCGTGCCGCCAGAAGAACGGACCGCGTATTACACTTGTCATGCGACGCTGGCCGATCCCCTAGGAACAGTGCGATTTGATTGCGAAGACCGTTGCTCGGGCCGAATTCGTTTTGAGCGCGCGGGAAAAGCTGGATTTGGTTACGATCCGCTATTCGAGATTCCCGAATACCATCTGACGTTCGGCGAATTGGGTGACGCCGTCAAAGCCATTTTGAGCCATCGCGCTCGGGCCATTCGCCGCTTGATCCCCGCGCTAATACAGCTTGCCCAAGCCGAACATTGGCAGCCCGTTCGGAATTGTTGAATTCCAATCGGCGAAACTGCCGGGATGATAGGATCAATTGCGCACGACCAATGTTCTTATGATGGAAGAGCCGAAAAATCAGAATCACCCTTCGGCTCAGAATTTTCTTGCTTGGATTCGAGTTAATAAGCCGCGCGAGCCGAAAACAGTCTCCTAAGCGCTACGCTTCGATCGGACTGTGCCTTGGGTCCGAAGCGGAACAGCGTTAATTAACCAACCTTGCGTTTTTCCATGGACAAGGCGTAAATCACCATGATCGGTGTCATTTCGAAAGTCTGCACTCTCGCGGTAATCGGCTATCTGTTTTTGCAATCCGCTAATGCCGATGTGATCTTGAGTTCGATCACCGGCTCGGTGAGCGCACAAATTGACCCGGCCGCCGCAGTCACCGGCAGTACGACACTTCAAGTTGGATCCATTACGAGAACCTTTAACGGGCCGGGCAACAATTTCACAACCTCCACCGAAAGTCAGAACTGGAACAATATTGCCAAGTCGCTCACCGGTTCAGGCCTGGTTACCGAGACAAAATTCCTCGCGGCGAAACCAGGAAACACTCACCATGGCTTGTCGACTTTGACCCTTGTTTTTACGACCACAACGAATACAAGCCTTGCATTAGGCGGCACGTGGGGTTTTGTCAACGATTCAGTGACTCTGCCAGATTCCATTAGATGGACGTTGTCGGGGCCGTCGACCTTTCTATCGCAAAGCGCCACGGCGGGAGCAGGAAATGCACAGGCATTCTCCCAAGCAACCTCTTTGAATGTGGGGACTTTCACGTTCACAATTTCCG
>JANMEB010000669.1:0-1232 GCA_031376585.1 Planctomycetota bacterium
ACACTTGCGAGAAGTCATTCGACGCTCCATGCAGGAGTCGAACTGGGCCGTCGTGGTCCAATTTCGAATCGGGGCGCGAATTCCATTCCGTGGTTCGCCAGGTCGTAGAGTTTCCATGGACTTCTACGGAAGCGGCGATGCTAGTGTTCGACCGCCCTGACAATTTTGCTGGCAATTTTCGTGGGGCAAGCATTCCGGCCGTCATTCTACAAACGAACCGTCGGCGATTGAGCCAGCGGAATGGGCAGTGCGGAAACTGGAACGCTGCTGGCGACCACCGCGACGGGGAGCTTGATCGTAAAACTTGTCCCCTTTCCGACAGTGCTTTCCACTCGGATGCGTCCGCGATGTGCTTCGATGATTTGCCGACAAGCATGCAAGCCCAAGCCCGTGCCACCCTTGCCGGTTTCATCGGGACCGGATTTCGTGCTGAAGTACGGCTGGAAAATCTTGCGTAATCGATCTTCGGGAATTCCTGGCCCATAATCGCGAATCGTCAGGTCGACCATTTTGCTTTTCGCATCATGTGCAAGTCGAATGACGATCCGTCCGCCGTTGGCCATCGCTTGGCGAGCGTTGATCAAGATGTTCATCAGTACTTGTTGGATTTGATTGCCGTTGGCCGTTGCAGGTGGCACGTCGAGCAATTCCAGCTCCACGCTGATCCGATACTTTTGAAGTTCTCGCTCCAGCAAGAACAGCGTGTCATCGACAATTTGCCGCAAGTCCGTCGGCTCAAATTCATTCGAACGATTGCGGGCCATGGCCAAAATCGAATTGGTCATCTTCGCAGCTCGTTGTCCGGCGGCGAGAATTTTCTCAAAGGCTTTCGTGCGCGTCTCGGCTTCCTGATGCCGTATTCCCATCTTGGCGTAATTCAAAATCGTCATCAAAACATTGTTGAACTCGTGAGTCGTCGTCCCAACGAGTTCGCCCAAAGCACTCTGCTTTTGCGCAAACAACAATTGCTCTTGGAGCGACTGAATGCACAGTTTCAGTTCGGCGACTTCGGATTCAGCCTTGCGTTGATTCATGGCAGTTGAGAACCAGCTTGAAGATGATATCACCACGGCCAAATTGCCTGGCTTCGCGAAATCTCCAGCTAGGGCCATTTCGGCGTCTGAAAAAGACAATTTCGCTCTATCTGTTATCGACGATTCGACCTAGGGTTCACGAATCAAGCTCCCTATAATCGTTCCCCTTGACTAGTCTTCCTGAAGCCCCAATGGGAC
>JANMEB010000676.1:0-1472 GCA_031376585.1 Planctomycetota bacterium
GCGATCGCCGTCACGCAGCGTTGGTATTTTTCGAACAACTGGCCAAAAGCAGCCCGATCGCCAGCTTGGGCAGCGCGCACTAAGTCCGCCGTCATTCGCAATTCGATCAATTGGTTGGTAATCGCGTTCATGGTATTTCTCTGCGTTGGGATCCGCGCCAATTCTCGGCGCGGGATCAGGGCATAAATGCAAAAACAGGGTCAGCCGTTCGCAAACGAGGATGCGCTTTGGCCGTTGCCGCAGTTTGTTTCGCTAAAGTCTTTCCGTCCGAGGACGTCGTTAACTTGCGAAGCGCAAACCGCTACCGGCAAGCGACAAGCCCGATGTTCGTCCTTGTTCGGACGAGCGATGGGATATGGCCCATCGCGGACTGGTCGCGTACCGCTTGCCTGCGCAATCCGGTTGTCGCGATTGATCGCGCTGCCGTAATTGCGCCGTGTTGCCCAAGAGGCACACGGGATTGACAGGTAGTGAGCGCATCGTCTGACCGAACACGCGGATCGAACTGCCAGCTTGAGCAGCATTGACGATCGTGATATTTCGGTAGGTACGCATTTCATTCACTCCCGTGCCCGTGCACGCAAAAAAGAAATTCCATGTCGGCTGGGCGGTTGTCACCAACCACTTTCTCAAGCCGTTACCCATAATCCAATCCGGTGGAATACCAGATTTGGAATTGGTCGGTTTCCTATCATAGCCAACGAATCGGAATTGGCCAGAGAAATCCCGGCCAAAGCTCCGCCATCGGGCGAAGGAATAGACACTTGCTTCGGCCTGAAGTTCGCGCCGGATCGATATTTTTTTTGGAAAAAGTCGGGGTAAGTCAAACTCGGCATGATTTCGTCTGTATTTCGCGGTCCGCCAAGCGGATGCCAAGGCATTTATGAAACGATCCAAGCGTGTTAATTGGGGAAAGATACCCAAACAACTATCGAATCGGCTGCACGCCGTTATTCCGATTGCCGGGATTTGAGAGGTCGCAAATGGCGCTGAGCACGCTGTGCGTTCAGTAATGCCAAAACTCGCGCATCGAGCGAAAGCAGCTTCACCAGTTGCGTCAGCGAGCAGCCAAGTTCCGCTGCGGCGTCCTTGGCGTCGCCCTCACGTTGCTCGATCACATCCAATGCTTCGGCCAAGATTCGCGGAAAATCTTCGTGTTCCGGGTCGATTGCAATTCGACCGCGCGGGCAGCGAGACAACCACAATGGCGACGGCACCGTATTCCGCCGCGTGCGAACTTCGAGCGCCAATTGCACGCGTAAGCGAAAGATGGCACGCTGCAAGTTGACGCTTTGGTCGCGCCGCTCGTTGGCTTCGGCGATGGTGCCAGTCGGCAAGTGCTTTAGGACAACAGCCGAGGCGGTCTTGTTGCGATGCTGTCCACCAGGACCGCCGCGCTTGATCCGTTTGACTTCGCACTGGTCCAACAGCTTAGGTATTTCCAAATCGGTGGGGTGCATTTTCGAGATGTG
>JANMEB010000680.1:0-1228 GCA_031376585.1 Planctomycetota bacterium
AGCGGCGTGAATTCGAAATTCGATGGTGCCAAGACATGGGAAACCTCAATGGGTAAGCCGAGTTACTCTCTAAAACTTCGTGCGCCGTTGGACTCGAATTTTGATCAGGAAAAACTGAAAGGATTTGGCTGGCCACTGGGTCGGACGATATTTGCCTGCAAAAGAGCCTAGTCCCATTGAACTAGACGTTGCCAATCCGACCGAGAAAATCCTTTTCTCCGCCAAGTGGTTCGCCGTGGTATGCTGGAATCTATGGACGATGTGACCCAAGTCTTGTGTGCCATCGAACGGGGAGATCCCGCCGCGTCGGCCAAGTTATTGCCTTTGGTCTACGACGAGCTGCGTCGTCTCGCCGCGCATCGACTAGCGAATGAACGCCCCGGGCAAACGTTGCAGGCAACGGCCTTGGTTCACGAGGCCTATTTGCGGCTAATCGGAGGCACGGCTTCGGAATCCTGGAACGGTCGCGGCCATTTTTTTGGCGCGGCCGCCGAAGCGATGCGGCGAATTTTGGTGGAAAATGCGCGACGCAAAAGTCGTCAAAAGCGCGGTGGTGATGGCCAGCGGATCGACGCACCGCTCGACGAAATCGAATCGCCCCTACCGGACGAACGGCTCTTGGCGGTTGACGAGGCCTTGGAACGATTGGAACAGGCGTTTCCAGATAAGGCAGCGGTCGTCAAGCTCCGATTTTTTGCCGGGCTGACCAACGCCCAAACGGCCGAGGCACTAGGCCTATCGACTGCCACGACCCAGCGCCATTGGATGTTCGCGCGGGCTTGGCTGTATTCAGAAATTGGCAATGGTTCGTAGGACTGAGTCTTGGCGGAATTTAGGCAAACCAACTTAGGCTCGGTTCGAGTGTTGATCAAATCCGTTGCGAAAAATCGCACTATATTGGACGAGTGCTCCGTCGCCGATTGGCCGCTGCGATCTTGCTGGCTACAGTGAAGTCGACGGACATTTTGGTGCGGTGCTCCATGGAATGAAAGAATCATCGTGAACCCGAATCTCCAACAAGCCGATGCCATTTTTCAGGAAGCCCTAGAAATCCCGGATGGAGCAGCTCGAAACGAGTATCTTAACAAAGCCTGCGGCGACGACTTGGAACTACGAGCACTAGTCGAGCGGTTGTTGGTCGCCGTGCCCAACCTGAGCGGCTTCTTGGACCAACCCGCCTATCGCCCTTCCGTCGAGGAAGAAACGATCTCGCCCGCAGGCGAGAGCT
>JANMEB010000718.1:0-46392 GCA_031376585.1 Planctomycetota bacterium
GATTTCCGGGGCTGTTCGTGGTTTGGTACTTCGTTGTGCATTGTTGACGAGCTGGGAAACGTCAGCGCGGGTGCGGCATTAGATCGGACAACCCAAATCGATCTAGCAGCCATCGAACAGCTTACGGAACAGCAGCGGCGATACGTCGAAAATTGTTTGCAAAAATTGGAATAAACGGCCCGAGCTTGACTTCTAAACAAAAAAAGCCCGCGATTGACGCGGGCCCGCTCATGGTTGTAGTCAGGGAATTGCTAGTTCCCGTTTTTGATCTCGACCTTGCGCGGCAAAACCTTGGCGGCCTTGGGCATCGTGATCATCAACAATCCGTTTTCGAGCCGAGCCTCGATTTTTTCGTTGTCGACATCGGTCGGAAATCGAAAGCTTCGTTTAAACGAACCGCCATGTCGTTCTGAGCAATGGCAAGCTTTGGCCGACTCGTTGCTGGCGACTTTCTTTTCACCTGAAATTTGTAGCGTGTCGTCCACAAATTCAACGGAAATGTCCTCAAGCTTTATGCCGGGGAGTTCCAAAGTCATTTGGAAATTGGACTCGGTTTCCACGACATTGACCGGAGGAACGAACTTGCCGGGGGCGGTCGCACTTGAGCCGAAAACTTGATTGAAGAGTGTCTCCAATTCGTTTGCGGATTGAGAAAAACGGTTGCGGGTGCATTGCGATTGCATATTCAATCTCCTGGTTGGAATGGCGCCGCGAACTTGCAGCGTACGCGGTAAACACAAAAAGGTTGGTGAAAGCTGTTTGCCAGAGGGATGGAAATCTGTCATGCCTCCCTGGACGGAGCCACTAAATTGCAACTCGCGTGCCAAAGAGAATTTGGCGGTTTCCGGCGTTAAAATCAGGAGTGGCGGATGCGGCTAGCGGGTTAGACTGCCAAGAATGATCGAGGCATTATGGCCGCCAAAGCCGAAACTGTTGCTCATCGCGATTCGGACTGGTTTCGCGCGAGCCTTGTTGGGAGTGTAGTCCAAATCACACAGCGGATCGGGCGATTCCAAATTGATCGTCGGGGGAATTATTCCGCGATTGATGGTCAGCGCCGTGATAATCGCTTCGATACCGCCACTAGCGCCTAACGTGTGCCCCAACTGACTCTTGGTGCTGCTAATGCTGACTTTGTAGGCCGCTGGTCCGAAGATTTTCTTTACCGCACACGTTTCCGCAGCGTCACCCAACGGCGTGCTCGTCCCGTGGGCGTTGATATAATCGATTTGGTCGGAATTGAGTCGTGCGTCATCGAGTGCCAATTGCATCGTCAGAGATGCGCCACGGCCTTGTTCGTCGGGCTGAGTAATGTGTCCCGCGTCGCAATTAGTGCCATAACCAAGCACTTCGCAGTGAATCTTCGCGTCTCGCTTTTGAGCATGCTCTAGTTCCTCGAAAATCAGGACGCCAGCGCCTTCGCTAAATACGAATCCGTCCCGATCCGCGTCGAAGGGTCGGCTGGCCGCTGGCGGATTGTCGTTTCGCGAAGAAAGCGCCCGCATATTCTGAAACGCGGCCAATCCCATGCGGGTCAATGCTGCTTCTGCACCTCCCGTCACAATCACATCGCACACGCCGCGCTGGATCAATCGAAATGCATCTCCCATCGCGTTGGTGGCGCTGGCGCAAGCCGTGGCCACAGAATAATTGGGACCGTGCAATCCAAACTGGATGGCAATGTTTGCGCCGGCCGCATTCAGCATGAGCCTGGGAATGGTCAGTGGAGAAACCCGGTCGGGCCCTTTGAGAATTAGCCGGGTTAGTTGTTCCTCGATCGTGGTCAGGCCACCGATTCCCGACCCGATAATTACGCCGGAAGTTCTTCGATCGATTCGATCGAGGTCGAGTCCAGAATCGCGCATTGCGTCGATGGCGGCAACGACTCCAAACTGAGAAAAGCGATCGATCCGCTTAAGCTCTTTTTGATCGAGGTGTCCGGACGGATCGAAGTTTGGAATATCGCCGGCAATCTGAACTTGGAAATCGGAAACGTCGAACAGTGTAATTTTGTGAACGCCGCTCTCGCCAGCAACGATTCGATCAAAGCAGTCGTCGACTTTGCAACTGATGGGCGTAACGATTCCCATTCCGGTGACGACGACTCGACGACTCATTCCGATTTCCGTTTCCCGAGATCAAGCCGAGGCCTTTTGGATGTGATTGATTGCCTCGCCGACGGTTTGAATCTTTTCCGCGGCATCATCCGCGATGTTGATGTCGAATTCTTCTTCCAACTCCATTACGAGTTCAACCGTATCCAACGAATCGGCACCCAAGTCATTGATGA
Source organism: Planctomycetota bacterium (assembly GCA_031376585.1). GTDB lineage: Bacteria > Planctomycetota > Planctomycetia > Pirellulales > Pirellulaceae > JANMEB01. The sequence continues at coordinate 2,291 of JANMEB010000718.1, forward strand.
AATGGGAATCCTTAGTAATTTTTTCTTTTTCAACACCGAGTTGCTCAGCGACAATGTCGAAGACTCGTTCCTCAATGGTTGCCATCATCACCATCCTCCCACGACTAGTTCAAACAAAAAAATGGACCGCGCCGATCAAACGTCGGGGTCGTCAGTTCCACACAAGCCCAACAAGATAGAGGATTTCCATAAACAGGGTCAAGGCATAATGGCCGAACCCTGGTGAATTATTAGAATTTAAGTGTTCCGTTTTCGGTTTTCAGCCGGTCATGCCACCATCTACAGTGAGGACGTGGCCGGTGATGTAGCTTGCGGCAGGGGACGCTAGGAATAAGACACAAGCGGCCACATCGTCTGCATTTCCGATGCGGCGCAAGGGAATGCGTTTTTTGACTTCTTCCAAAATCGCATCCCCCAATCTTTGCGTCATTTCGCTTTCGATAAAGCCAGGCGCGACCGCGTTCACGGTCACATTTCGGCTGCCAATTTCTTTGCTTAAACTGCGGGTCATGCCGATCATTCCGGCTTTGGACGCGGAATAATTCGTTTGGCCGGGATTGCCGATCAAGCCGGACACGCTGGCCATGTTGATGATTCGACCGTAACGAGCGCGCATCATGTAGCGACAGGCCGCACGGGTGAATAAAAACGTTCCGCGGAGATTGGTCTCGATGACGTCGTCCCATTCGGCATCGGACATCCGAGGTAACAGGGTATCGCGGGTGATGCCCGCATTGTTGACGAGAATATCGAGGCGGCCCCATTCTTCGGCAATCTTGTCGACGAGTTGATCGACGGCTTCGCGATTTTTCACGTCGCCAGTAAACGGTTCTGCTTGTCCGCCGGCTGCGCGAATCGCGGCGCATGTCTCAGCCAACTTTTCCGCATTGCGCGCGACGCAAGCGATTTTGGCACCGCTCACCGCGAGCGCCATTGCCACGGCGCGTCCCAAACCTTGGGAAGCTCCCGTGACAATGGCGGTCTGGCCCGCCAAATCGACCTTCAATGATTTCAAACCCGATTCCGACATCGGTATCCTTCCACGCTTTTTCGTTAAGCGACTGCCCGAAATTTTCCCAAGGTCATTCCATTATGACTTCGCAGGTTGCTGTTTTGTCGATCCGCTTCATCAAGCCCTTCAGCACGCGGCCTGGACCAATTTCATAAAACGTGTCAAAGCCATCGTTCAGCATTCTTTCCATCGACTCTTGCCAACGAACCGAGGAACAAAGCTGGTCCAAGAGTAGGTTGGAAAAATCCTCGACTTGATCGTGAAACTGCGTGTCGACGTTTGATACCACGGAGATTCGTAGGGTTTGAAACGGAGTTTCCGCCAACATTTCACCTAATTGTTGCGTGGCGGATCGCATCAGCGAGGTGTGAAAAGCCCCGGCGACTGCCAGGCGAAAAACACGCATGGCGCCCGCATTCGCTGCGGAGGCCGCCACGCGTTCGCAAGAGGCCCGATGTCCGGAGACGACGATGTTGCCGGGGCACAATCGGTTGGCGACTTGTAGAACTTCCCCCTCCACGCGAGCGTCGTCGCAGACTTGTTCAACTTGCGGCAATTCCAATCCCAAGACGCTAACCATGCCGCTAGGAGTTTCGTTCGCGGCTGCCTGCATTGCTTGACCGCGGCGTTGCACGAGGCGCAAACCGTCTTCAAAGCGAAGTCCTCCGGCGAAGACCAGTGCCGTGTACTCCCCCAAACTCAAACCAGCCGCGGCAGTGCAGCGATCCAGCCCACCGGAATGACTTTCCTTAATTCGTTCCAAAGCCGCCAAGCAGGAGACGAACAATGCTGGCTGGCTGTGTACCGTCAGGTTGAGCTGTTCCGACGGGCCTTCGAAACAGAGTTTCGCCAAGTCATAACCCAAAACTTCGTTGGCGGTTTGAAAAAGTTTTTTGGCTGCGGGGAACGTTTCGTAAAGCGCACGGCCCATGCCGACGGACTGCGCGCCTTGACCTGGAAACAAAAACGCGACTTTTCCCAATGAACTCAAGCCTCAAACCAGAAGCACGGACCAGCCTCAAACCAGAAGCACGGAAAAACGACTTGGGAATCGTAGATTTCGCAATGGCGCCTGTCAACGCGCCCAAGTGGCTAGCGACGACGAAGAAACCGATCCGCCGCGCTACGAATACAAGTGCGGCTGTTCGTCGCGAGCGGCGTAAGTGACTCCCAGCAAGGCAAATGACTTCGCCGTGGCGACTCGGCCGCGCGGCGTTCGCAGAATAAGTTCGCTTCGCAACAAGTACGGTTCGATTTCGTCAGAAAGCGTGTCGGACGACGTGTTCATCGTGGCGGCAATCGTCTCGATTCCAGTAGGACCTCCGCCGCAAACCCGAACCAATGTGTCGAGGTACTTGCGGTCAAGCCGATCGAGGCCGAGCTCATCGATTTCTGCCATCTTAAGTGCTTCACGCGTTATGGCCAACGTGATCTTGCCGTCAGCGCGGCTTTGCGCAAAATCGCGAATCCAGCGCAAGCGATTGTTGGCGATTCGCGGCGTGCTGCGACTGCGCGACGCAATCTCGCGAGCTGCGTCCGGCGCGGTTTCCACGCACAGCTTTATTGCATTGCGGCGCACGATCTCCGTCAACTCCTCGACCGAATAAAACGACAAGTGATAACGATTTTGAAATCGATCGCGGAGCGGACCCGACAACATACCGGCTCGCGTGGTCGCTCCGATCAACGTGAATGGACGCAACGGAATGCTGTGCGTGCGTCCATTGATGCCTTCGCCCAAAACGATGTCGATCCGAAAATCTTCCATCGCCGAATACAGAAATTCTTCGACTGCTTTTGGAATGCGATGAATCTCGTCGATGAACAGGACTTGGTGATCTTGCAAATTGGTCAAGCTGGGAATGAGGTCTTTGGGGGCTTTCAAACTCGGCCCGCTTAATATTTCGATCGGTACTCCCATTTCGCGTGGGATACAACAAGCGAAAGTAGTTTTTCCAAGGCCAGGTGGCCCGTCGAACAGAAAATGTCCCAGCACATCACGCCGTTTGCGCGCGGCTTCCATCACGATATGGACTTGCTCCATCACGTCGCGTTGGCCGACGATTTCCGCCAAACTGGTCGGACGAAGCTTACCGTCCTCCGGTTCGTTGGGCTGGCTGGCAGAAATGATTGGCTCACGAGACATTGATGCAATCGGGTTGTGATACCAAAATGAAAGACCTTTGCCGTCAACTATAGCAAACTGGAACTGGCGACGGAAACGGCAATCGCCGTTCACGCAGTTTATCGGTCGCGCTTTGAGCGATCTGCCACTAAGGATCATGGAACGTAATGGCCAATCGTCGCAACCCCAAAGCTGGAATTCTCCGCTGGCTCGAACAAAGTTCGCAGCCAATCTACGTACTCGACGATCAGCGTCGCGTCGTTTTTGCAAACGGAGCCGCGCTCTCGTGGTTGGGAGCTACCCAGGAGCAGCTTATCGGTTTGGCGTGTGATTATCACAGCCGCTCCGACGCGGATTTGCCGCATCGAATTGCCGCATCGCTCTGTCCGTCCCCCGAAACGTTTGAAGGACAGGCATCCCGCGCGTTGGTCGGCGGTTTTCTGCTCGCGGCTGAGTCGAAGGAATTCGCTCCCGCGCGAATAGCTCATTTTTTGCCAGTTTCCGACGAAGCCAAATCATTTGTCGTGTTCGCTTTTGTCGACGCACAACTTGTCATCGAATCAAAATCGTTGCCGCGTGATGCTTTGGCAACGCGTTCCGCCGACTTGCATCAAGAACTGATCCGTTGGCGGCGCGAAACAGCGTCCTTGTATCGGCTGGACCGAATCCTGGGTGTCAGTGACGCGATGCGCAACGTGCAGCGAACGGCCCGGGCTGCGATCACTTCGGGCGCGGACACGTTGATTATCGGGCCTCACGGCGCGGGGATGGAGTCCCTTGCTCGAGCCATTCATTATTCGCAATTCCCAAACGGCCCTCCCACGCCGCTCGTACCGCTGGACTGTGCGATCGGTGACCCAGAATCATTGCACGCAGCGCTGCGGCATCTTCAATCGGACCGTGACCGTACTGCCAAGGGCCGCTTGCTACTTTTGCGGGCCGATCTAATGAATACCGAATTGATGCGCGAGTTGGCCGAGTTCGTTTTGATGCCGAATTTCGATGTCGGCATTTTGTCCACGGGAGAAGCCTCATTGCGGGAACTTGCCGAGCAACAAAAGTTTGATCGCGAGCTTGCCTTGCACCTCAGTACGCTTGAAATACGAATGCCTCCGTTGCGGGCGCGAGTGCAGGATTTGCCGTTACTGTGCCAATCCATCGTCGAGGATTTCAACGCCGAAGGAAATCAACAGCTTTCCGGACTGCAAGCGGACACACTCGAGTTGCTGTACCAGTATCCTTGGCACGGCAATTTGGACGAGTTGACGCAAGTCGTGCACGCCGCTTGTCATGCTGCGATCGAGCCGACGATTCGCCCGGCCGATCTACCCAAAGGCATTCAGCAAGGAATCGCCGCCGATCGTTTCGCCCGACCGCCAGAACCCGACATTGACTTGCCGTCGTTTTTGAAAGAAGTGGAAGATGAACTGATGCGCCGCGCGCTTCAGAACGCCAAAGGGAATAAAACCAAAGCCGCTCGCTTGCTGGGAATCAGTCGCCAACGCATGATTCGCTGGTCCGAGTTGCACTCCGCGAAATAATTTTAGGACGTCGAAAATGGCTATCGTCCGTTCCGCCCCTATCCAAATCGCTTTTCTTACGCAAGACTTCAAATGGCGAATCGCCACGGAACGATTTCGCTCCCTTGCGGCCGGTTGGCAAGCCCAATCGCTCAACGAATGGAGTGAACTTATTGCACTGGTGCGGCGCAATCCGAATACACTCTCGATCGTTGAAGCCACAGTTGCCGACGTTTCGATTTGGCTGCGCCGAATTGCCTGGCTTCGTCGTGTGATTCCGGCGCACAGAATCGTCATTGTCGGCGGGAGCGATCTCAGGGCACTCACCGGAATATTCATCGAAGCCGGTACGGTGGCTTGTGGATTTTCCGTGCGAGATTGCTGTAGGCTGGCCGAATTGATCGAGCGATTCGAACGATTGTGCTTGCCGCGAACACTTGAGCTTCGCGAATCGATTTTCGATTCGCTTCCCTGGCCGATGGCAAACAATGCTGAGTCCGAATGAGGTATTCCCTTAAATGAACCGCAGGCTTTCTTCAAAAATTAGCTAAAAAAGCAGCAAATTCATGCAAACCGAAACTGGCGTTCAATCTGTGTTGGCTACGTTGAAAGATCCCGAAACAGGGCGTTCGATTACGCAGACTGGCCAAGTCCAGCAAGTATTGGTCGAAAAGAATTGGATTCAAGTCGTCATTGGCCTGACGAGTTGGGCTGCTCCGCTGTTTAGCGAATTTCGACAATCTGTAGTCGACACGCTTCAGCAGCAGTTTCCCGGCGCGGCAATCGACGTGAAGATCGGCCCACACCTGCGCAAGTCGTTGCCGTTAGGCACGACGGGGCTCGAATGCAAATCGGTCATCGCCGTGGGGGCAGGGAAGGGGGGCGTGGGCAAGAGCACCGTCGCGACTTGCTTGGCGATCGCATTGAAGCGCGCCGGTTGCGCCGTGGGACTGATGGACGCGGACGTCTACGGTCCCAGCATCCCGCATCTTGTTGGCATCGGTGGTCATCCTTACGAGGTCGACGGGAAAATTCAACCGATCATGCATGACGGCATCCCCGTTATGTCGATGGGCTTTTTAATGCCACCCGATCGAGCGGTAATTTGGCGCGGTCCAATGTTGCACATGACGGTTACAAAGTTTCTCAAAGAAACGAATTGGGGCGAACTAGATTATTTGATCATCGACATGCCGCCCGGAACTGGTGATGTAGCGCTTACACTTTCTCAGACAGCACCCATTTCGGGTGCGGTAATTGTATGTACTCCGCAGCCAGTTGCGCTGCTTGATGCGATGAAAGCGATCGCCATGTTTCGCCAAGTTAAGATCCCGGTCGTCGGCTTAGTGGAAAACATGAGTACGTTTGTCTGCCCGGACAACGGCAAGCGTTACGACATTTTCGGCAGCGGCGGCGCTCGTCAGTACGCCCTGGAATCAGGAATCCCGTTTTTGGGAGAAATCCCGATCAATATTCAGCTTCGGCAGCGTGGCGACGATGGCCAAACCCGCTCCAATTTTGACGATCCCGACGTTGCCCCATTTCTAGAGCATCTGGCCGTCAATCTCACGCGACAACTTGCAACAATCGTGGCCGCCAGTCCGCCCAAGCCAAGTTTGCCCGTGTTGGGATAGTAGATCAATCAAGCCGCTGGCGCGTTGCATTGTCGGCGCTCGTCGCGAGCACGGTCCCAAAAAGGACAAAGACAAGAAAAACAATAGGGCTGCAAAGCAGCCCTTTCTCGTTGTTTCAAAAAAAAATAGTTCTGATTTTGGTCAAAACTATCGTTTCTTCTTCGCGGCCTTCTTTGCCTTCTTAGCGCCGCCCTTTTTAGCGGGAGCTTTCTTTGCTGCTTTTTTCTTTGCCACAGTAACGTCCTCCGTAAAAAAACTGCTACGAGTGTTGCCTCGCTCGTCATGAGACGATGGCGTCACTCGCCAACCAAGACCGGGCACCGGTTCACCGAACCGAAACCAACCACAGTAATTCATGCCTAACGATACGCGTTAGACCGGATAAGTCTTGGTTAACATCTATCCTCGGCAATAAATTTACAGATCAGAAATAATTTTTCAACATGAGTTTGCATTTTTTTATGAATTAAGTCGGACATTCGACCGCGATCATACCCATCCGAACGATTGCGTCGCGAGCTAAAGGCAAAATTTCACTTGCGATAGCCAGGAATTATGTATGCAATAATTTGCTAAGCGATTTGCGTCGGCTAATGGGATGTCGTTGAGGTCGAATGGGGGTTGCAATCGCTTCGGATTCGCATCGAGCGATTAATACTTGCCGACGAAAGGGCGGTCGAAATGTCATCGGTGGTTTCTGTGGAGCTTTGTGATTCGGTTTTCGAATGCGTAAAACTTCGGAGTTTTAGCGATTGCCGAATCAATTAACCGGTTTGTCGGTCACTGGCCATAGTGGAGATACTTCCAATCGACGCTGTCCTGGTCGCGAATTCGATATTTTTGCTCGCTTAACCTGTTACCGTTCATTCCATTCGCTGTCAGATCAACTTCGCGCACTTTTGAAATTGGCATTCTTGTGAAGGGAGGCGTTTCAAAGCCGAATGACATCGGCATGAACCAAAAAGATTTTGCACCAACACGTCATCGAAAAATATTTTTGAAAATTTCGAAATTTTTTTCGATAATCTCGAATTTGACGAGCGCGATTTAGATTTTTAGGTTGCAACCCGGTCGAGCATGCAATCCGAGCTTCCAGTGGAGACTGCCTACCAAGGGCGTCTCCCGCCGCCGAATCCGCCGCCCCCGTTCATTTGCAGGGTTTGATAGTTGGTGATCGCCAAATGCGCAGAAAATAATCCGAGGATTAGCAACTGATTGGAAAAGCCGTATATCGCAAGTAGCCCAGCAACAACTATCGATGTCCACAAAGCCCATTTCATTCCGTTCCAAGGATTCAGCTCAATCGACACGTCGCGCATGATTTGCCCGCCATCCATCGGGATGATGGGAAGCAAATTGAAGAGGTTCATGTAAATGTTGATTAATACAGTGATCTCGAAAAGCTCCACAAGGTAGTGGTTGCTGGCTATGCTTGACGTCGAAAGGACCAGCCAGGGGATTGGAAGCACGTTGAACAGCCAACCTATGAGAACTTGGCCTCCGAGAATTTTGCCAATTCCAATTACGGCGGCGGCCAACAAAAATCCTGCTAGGGGGCCGGCCGCGGAAATCATGACTTTGTTGCCGGTGGAATGTCGGCTGCGGCTGCTTATGCTCCCACCGTCGGGAATGGCAAGGCCACCCATGGAATACAGCATGATTCTCGCTCGTTGCCCAACGGACTTCATTGCCAAAACGTGGCCGAGCTCATGGACAAAGACGGAGACAAAAAAAACCAGGATAAAAATCAACATGAGGAAAATGTCGCCAGAATTCGCTCCCCACAACACGGGCAATAAAAAAAAGAATGGATGAATCCGGACCGGGATTCCGAAAAAAGTGAAATTGATGTCGTAATTGGTCGGCGAAGGTTCAGTTGCAAACACGATAAGCCCTTTCACGCGGTGGGGTCTGACGCATTTTTCGGCCGACATTCGACTCGATTGGAAATAATGCAATCCGAAAAATGGGTCTGACCCCCTCGAACCCAGGTTAGCGATTCTACGAACGGCGGTGGATGGTGGGCAATCGTACAGCGCCGTTAGTTCGCCGGTAGTGCGCAAATGCGGTACGACTAAGCGGCTTTGGTCCGTACGGCGTCGGATTCCAAAACGCGGCAAATGAATTCAGCAGTTCGTTGCGTTGCGCCGGGAACCGCGTGTTGTCTGGCAAGCTTGTCCAGCGTGGCGATGGTCGTCCCACGTGCTACGAAATCGTCCAGCCATAGCAAAACCCTTGCCGCAAGTTTCTCAGGGCAGGGGGAGGTCGCAAGATATTCCGGCATTGGGACGGGCTCGGCCCCTCGCGCATCGGGATCAAACGTCCGCCATGAGTTGCGGCGAATATCGGAGGTCCAAAATAGATTGACGAGCGTGATATATTTGACCCGCATCAAAAGCTGCTTGAATAGCCAAGTCAATCGTGTAATTCGAAAATAAATCACGGTTGGTTTTCGTTCCGCCAATAATTGTAACGAAACCGATCCAGAACAAGCGATGCAAACATGCGCCCCGTGAATTAGTTCGCGAGTCTTGCCGCTGTGAACGGCAACATTTGGCGAGACTTCGCTCGCTCGCTCGCGCACGAAGGCTGCTTGTTCGTCGCTGTAACAAGCGACGGCCACTGAGATCGACGGGTGTTTTTTGCGAACCAAATTCGCCGCGTGCAAAAAACAATCGGCGTTGGCTTCGACTTCCGCACGTCGTGAGCCGGGCAACAAGACGAGCCATTTTTCATCGGCATCGAATTGATCGAGAAACTTTTGGTCGAGCGGTTCTTCGCCGGCGTCATCAAAAAATGGATGGCCAACGTAGGTCGCCGCGCAGTTTCGCTCGGCATACCAAGCCGGTTCAAAGGGCAGTTGGCACAAGATGTAATCGACGAGCCGTCGCAATTTTCGCACTCGCCAGGGAGCCCAAGCCCATATCTGGGGCGCGCCATAATAGAAAACCGGAATGCCGAAACGCTTGGCGCGTCGAGCAATGCACCAGTTGAAGCCGGGATAGTCGATCAACACGACGGCATCGACTTGGTTGTCGCGAAAGAATTGTGATGCTTGGCGGAGTAATCGCAAAAACGTCGGTAATCGCATCAGCACACGCAGAAAAAACATCAGGGCAAGCGGCGTCATGTCGTGCAGCAATCGGCAACCGGCTCGGGCCATCTTTTCCCCACCGAATCCGGTGCATTGAACATCTGGGCGCATCGCGCCCATTGCTTCCACTAGTCGCGCACCGTGGGCATCGCCGCTCGGTTCGCCAGCCGAAATAAAGAGATTCATTCGAAGTCCGTTTCGCGTTGCGGAATTGACTCATTCCAAAAGTTCGCGAGGGCAGACTGCTGCCACTGCCTAGCCGATCAGTATGATGGATGCCTGCAAAATCCCTCAAGATCAGAAGTCAGCTTTTGCTGTCTGGCCAATTTTGGGTGCAAAAAAAGGGTCGCCCGAAAGGGCGACCCGATGAATTAAGCATACTAGCGACTTACCGAATAACTAACCGGCTTTTTTGGCCTTAGGAGCAGATTCCGTTGTATTGGATTTCTTTTCCTTCTTGTCGGCAGCAGCTTCGTCTTCAGCTTTGGCAAAGCCCTTTTCAAATGATTCGTCGCCAAAGACCAATTTGGCCTTGGCCTCGTCGTCCTTTTCTCCGTTCACTTTCTTTACGCAGTTTTCGCAGCAAAAACTCACTTCGACTTCGCCGATTTTTACTTTTTGAGCTGCGTCAACATCTTCGCCACTGAATGGGCATTTGGTCTGAACGAATTGCTTGGTTTGAACCAATTGCTGATTCGCTTTCACAGCGAACTTCGCGGTATCCTTTTCAAAGTTGCCTTTGCATTTCGGGCAGCAGAAGTAAACTTCCGCATCGCGATAAGCAACGGCTTGTTCTTTCTTGACATCCTTCTTAGTCATCATGCAACACTTGACCCCTTTCAAGTTATCGACGACGACTTTTTCGGCGTTCTTGGCGGCCGGTTCTTGTGGTGCGACCACAAGTGCGACGGCCATGACGGCCAATAAAGTGATTTTCAACATTCCAATCTCCTCCAAAAGTGTTTTTTACGACTTGCTTGACTGAAGGCAGATTTTATCCTAACGGGTTGAATTGGGGAAATGGCCCAGCGTTTTTGGCCTGAAATCTGTGCTTGCAGTCTAGCTTGAGTGAGTTGAGACACAATTTTCGTTTGATTTTTGCGTCGAGCTACACGGTCACGCTTCCGTGTCGGAGTCTTTCCAAAAATCAGTTTGCGGTGCTTCCTGTTGATGTCGCGGTTCGTCAAGCGTGGGAGACAATAGAAACGCCAGAACGACCAAAACGTCTACCGAAATAAACGCTGGCTCAAATCCCCAGAGGTCGATAGCCCAGCCGACCAACGGTGCAAAGACAATCGCGGGAAGCGCCATCGCCAAATTCACAACGCTTAAGTAATTCGCTTGATCATCGTGTGGGGCGATCTCAAGTGCGTAGTTGGTAATCACGCGAATCGTAATCGGAAATAGGCCCAACATCAGGAACACTAGCCAAAATCCAGGCGGACCCAAATTCGGAAAATGACTCACACCCAACGCGAGTAGCGGCGTCAGCGAAAGCGCCAAAAGCAATCCGCGCATCGCCAAGCGATTTCCCAAGCGGTCTGCCACCCATCCGACCGGAATGCTGAACAATGTGACTCCAATGTTTTGTGCAATTAGCCAAGGCACAAGCTGTCCAAAGCCAAGTTCCAATCGGCCTCGTCCCAACGATTGATAATGCGGAAAAAGCGTGATCGCCATACCGTACAGTAACGAAATCGAAACCAGCCGCCGATAGTTATGGTTTCGCCAAGCGGTCCGAAACGCGTTTCGAATATTATTCAATGTTCCGGTTGAGATCGGTACATCGCTATCGCGGGGTTCGCGAACGCCGATCACAACGATGGCGGCGAAAATAAACATTAGCCCGGCGAAAATAAATATGTGAACAAAGTGAGTTCGACCGGCGCTCATCCACGGCCACAGCAAGAACCAAGCGCACAAAATCGCGGCGATGCCACCGACCAAACTGGCTCGGGACATCAAGGCGCCACGGCGGTTGACCTTGACGAGCTTGGCGGAGAGCATCCCTAATGCGACTTGTTGCAGGCCAACCGCAACGAAGAATGCCGTGTACAGCGAGATAAAAATCCAAGTTAGCGTGCGCGGAAACGTCGGATCGAGCTGTTGCCACGCCACAGCCATCAGAATAAAGGTGATTCCCATAGCGACCGAGCAGGTCGCTAGAAACAGTCGCTTGCGTGGGAGGCGTCGAACCCATTCCGCGAAAAACAGAGGCGGAACGCTTTGGCCCAGGCGATTGAGCATGGGCAAACAGCCGCGGAGCCATGCGCCGCCGCCGAGCGTATCGAGAACCGCTGGCATCACGATGCTTTCGGTTTTGAAAATCCACCCGGTTCGCATGACGGCTTGATGAATGGCGAGCAAAAGAAAATTACGGCGTGTCGTCTCAGCAACAACAGTTCGATCTTCCGTGGTCGCGGCGGGTAGTGTCGTGGGCATTTGAAAAAGCAGATGACGGCGAGGAATCGTTGAATTGCCGTAGGATATCAATTTATGCCGGGCTACTGGAATTCGTGGCCAAGAGCATCTTCAAGTAGCTGCGCGACTCCGGCTCGCCGAGGTCCAATTCGTGCTGTAAGTCGATCACTAATTGTTTGGCTTGTCCCAAATCGTCGGCTTCAGCGATGAGTTCAATTTCGGCGAAGGTGCCCAATTGATCGACATCATCCAAACAAATTTCAATCGACCATCGGTCTTTGGACAAATGATAAACGTCGCGACGCTTCTTGACACAAGCCACGAACTGGAATCCAAGCCGATGGAGAATGGCGATTGCAGACTGCTCTGCGTTGGGACTGGGCGCCAGCGGCAATTCGATTTCTTCGCGAATTTTGATTCCCGTGTTGAAACGCGGCCCTTTGAAAGTCAGGCAAATCTCGCCGTTGGCATTGCGAATTCGCAGTGCTTCGTCCGTTTGCCGGAAATCGCGTGAAGGGTGATTGAAGTACGAATCGGAATGCGATTCCATTCCGCGATATTCCGCCCCGAGTGCTTCGATGCGCTGCCGCAAATGGGCTGGATCAGCGACACGGAATTTATTTTCAACTTCGAAAGACACGACGCCTCGGTGCGGCTAAGACTTGTTTTCCAACGGAATTGGCCGCTGGTACAAATGATATTTTTTGTATGGCTCGACTGGAACAAAGCCTTGAATCGAACGAATCGAGCGGATGTTTTCCGAATCGACCCACGATAATTCCCACGCATCGTATTTTTTTGCGCCCAAATCGTCGTACACCTTTTTGATTAAGAGTCCCGCCAACCCGGAATGCCGATATTCAGGCATCACTCCGAGGCCAATGACTCGAAATCGTTTCGTCCGGCGTAGCCAATACAAAAGCTGAGGCATTCGTAGCCAATCCCAGGGGCCACGCGATCGTTGCAGCGCCCAATTCAAATCGGGCAACGCCATCAGGTAGCCCACCAAACGGCCGTCGACTTCTGCGAGAAACGCATGATCAGGTTTCAAAATGCGTTTGAGCTGGACCACCATGTTGTCCAATTCCTCCGGAGTAAACGGAACAAATCCCCAACCAGTGTTGCGGACTTCATCCCCCAATTCGTTGATGCGTCGAATGTCCGATTCCAGATCGTTTTCGTTGCCGGTGCGAATTTTTATTTGGGGGTACCGATCGCGAATCCGTTGACAAAGCGATTCGTAATCGTCCCAATTATTGCGATAAGATAGTCGGTCGTCTAAGGCCTGCATGGCAAGGGCCAAAAACGAACGAACGACTTCAAAGCCGCTTCCAAGCAAAAGTTCATGATAATAGCTCGGCGTGTGCCCCATCATGATATAGGGCGAGTACTGATTCCCCTCGACCAAGACGCCGAAATCGCTCTTCATCGACGGATTGACCGGACCGCGGATTGCGTCGCAACCTCGCTCAGCAAGCCATCGCTGCGCCGCTGCCAACAGCAACCGCGCGATTGCCGGATCATTTTCGCACTCAAAAAAACCAAAACAGCCGACCTTGTCGTTGTAGTGTTGTTGATGCAATCGATCGACAATCGCGGCGATCCGCCCCACAACACGACCGTCGCTGCGACAGAGAAAGGCTTGTCGCGAGGCGTGTTGGTAAAACGGATTTCGTTGATCGTCTAACTGCGCGAGACGTTGAAAATTCAGCGGTCGTACGTAACACGGGTCATCGCGATACAAGCGATCCTTGAACGCATGAAACTCGCGCCATTCAAGCTTGGACACGACGGGGCTTACGGCAAGTTGGCGTGCGGAGCCCATCGATTTGAATTAGCCTTCGTTGGGGATCTCGACGCCGGTTAGCTCGCGACGGTTGGCTTCCAAAAGTGGCAAGCGGGTGCTTATCTCCACGAGCGCATTAACCAAAAGGTTCATTTGCTCCGGCGTATGAAGTGCCGAAGGGGTCATGCGGACGATTGACGTTCCGTAGGGCACTGCCGGATACATCACCGGGTTGACGATGATGTCGTATTCGTCTTGCAGGAGTTTTACGGTACGAAGTGCTTCGACGCCGCGCGTGAAGATCGACGTGACGGCTCCTTGCGGATTGCCGATTTCGAAGCCGGCTTTTCGCAATCCGGTTCGCAACGTGTTGACGTTCACCCACAGTTTTTCACGCCGTTCGGGCATTTTTTGCATTAGCTCAAGCGATTTAATCGTGGCAGCAGTGATGCACGCCGGAAGTGCTTTGGTCAGCATGAATCCTGGCGAAACGTGTCGCACGAAGTTAGTGATCCTGGCTGGAGCGCAGATGTAGCCACCAAACGTCCCAAACGATTTGGCAAAAGTTCCACCGTGAATGTCGACGTGCTCTTCAACGCCGAACAATTCCGGGGTTCCGCGTCCGTTAGCACCCAATACCCCGGTCCCGTGCGCATCGTCGACGAACAGCCGTGCGTTGTACTTGTGCTTTAGCTCGACCAAGTCATTCAGGGGTGCGAGGTCACCGATCATTCCGTACACGCCATCGACGGCAATCAGTTTGGCCGCATCGGCCGGACATTCGCTTAGCAACGATTCCAGTTCGTCCAAGTCATTATGGCGAAATACTTTGACTTCACCTTTGGAAAGTCGCGCGCCATCGTGAATGCAGTGATGGGCGTAGGCGTCGACAAACACGTATTCGCGGCGTCCCACCAAACACGAAATCGTGCCGGACATCGCCCCCAGACCCAAATTATAAACCAACGACGATTCCGTCCGCCGATACTCGCTCAGTCGTTGCTCAAGTTCCAGGTGCAATGCGGTATTTCCTGTTAGCGGGCGTGCGCCGAGTGGCGTGCCGGCTCCGTGTTCGCGGACAACGTCGGCGGCCGCCTTAATCACGTCCGGATGCGTGGCCAAACCGAGGTAATCGTTCGTCGCGACTTGCAGCATACGTCGTCCGTGCCATTCGAAATGCGGCAAGCAATTTGTGATCGGAAACTGGCGATGAAACGTGGCGACCAAATCATGGAATTGGTCACCAGCCATCTTCTTCATTCGATTCCAAAATACATCGCACTTTTCAAAAACGTCAGCCATTTCATTTCCGTAGAAGTTGGGGAGTTGTTAAATGTGGCGTGGCAGTCTCGCTAGGCAGAACAGCAAAGCGAAATGGACGGGTCCGTAAGCTTCGCTATCGGCATATGATATCCCAAGGTTCTATTTCGGAACGAGCGGGTATCTAACCATAATTTTAGATTTGAATTAACGCCAAAGTGGAGAAACCAAGCCCAGTTAAGGTTGATCTTTATCGATTGCAATGGCCAGTTTTTCGCGAAAATCGCGAATCGCGGCCCCAGGCGATGCGGCGTCCACGATTGCACAGCCAACGGCAACACGGGTTGCTCCGGCTTTCAATACTTGGTCGACGTTGGCGAGCGTAATCCCGCCAATCGCAAAAAAAGGAAGTGCGCTATGCACCGCGACTTGAGCGATGATTTCAGTTCCAACAAGTCGCTCGAAATGCTTGGTTCGGGATGCAAAAATTGGTCCGACCCCAAGGTACGTAGCGCCGTCTAAAACGGCTTGCTCGGCTTGAGTAAGAGAATGCGTGGAAACGCCAATCCATTGGCCGGGCGAAATAGATCGTCTCGCATGTGCGACCGTCAAATCCTCCTGTCCCAAATGTACGCCGTGTGCCCCCGAGATCGCAGCCAAGTCCGCGCGATCGTTCATGATCCAACGAGTGGCGCTGTCTGCGGTCAGCCGCGCAAGTATTTCGCACCGTGCCAGCAACTCGCGATCATCTAGCGATTTTGCGCGAAGTTGAATTAGGTCAGCACCACCGTCGATTAACTCGCTCGCCAGAGTGGCAAATGCGTCGCGGTTTTCTCGACCGTCCAGTAGTACGTACAAGCGTGCTTGAGCAATCTCCTCGCGAGCCAGCGCCCCCGCGACGATCGACTGCTCAAGCTGGTATGACTCATACCGCAACGCTTCAGCGCTGGTAGCCAGACGTCGGGAAGTTTGCTTCAAACATTCTTCAATCGTCCGCAGGGACTGTTGCACACGTTTGACGTTGGCCAGGATCAGATCGCCGGCTGATTCGCGCGAATATTCTTGATCGGTCTGCAAAGTGCGGCCAACGTCGCCGATGACATTCCTTGACGCGATGAGTGCAGAAGAGTCCAGCCCAGACAGAATGTCGCCAAGCGCGTGCCGCATTTGTTTTGCTTTGAGCGCAAGCCCTACGTCATTGCGGACGAATCGGAGAACATCTTCGACGACTCGTAATCCTTCGGCCGCACGATTGAAGTTCGCATCCAAGACGCGCGAAAATTCGACCGAAATCGATGCGGAAGTCTGTTCAAATTCGTCGGGATTGGATTTCTTGTTCATATTGATACCTCACGCAACCACCGATGGCACATGTCGTCGACCTGGAGCCAACGGCACCCTGCCCAGCATCAATGTCGTCGCCGTTAGCGCTGGCGTGAACGAGACAACGAAGGCCGTGCGGGGTTTAGGTTGGGATGCTGTCAAAATGCGAGCAAAGTTCCGGCCACACCGCCCGTGCATGAATTTACGATGAAACAGGCTTTTCCGTAAGTTCATGCGACGTAATTACTTGGCTTGTTGCATCTGAAAGCATTCGGTTAGAATTCTCCGCCCCACAGCGGACGATGTGGTATTTTTTGAGGTCGCCATTCTACGGAAAGCACCTGTGCGTCAACAGAATTTTTGGATGTGTTCTTGGCCCGGCCTTTTGTCCTTGTGGCAAAAGGGTGATCGGCTGGGGTTATTGGGTGCTGTGGCGTTTTCCATTCTGCTGAATTTGGCGCTGTTGTCCACGATGGTTTGGCCGCAATTGTTGGGATCGAAGTTTCCACAAGGACTTTGGATCGTCGTGGCCGCGATCTGGATTGGGTCGACTTGGTATCAAGTTCGCCGTGTCCGTCTGTCCGAAACAACTTCCCGCGAGACGGCGGACAACGACGACGCCTTGTTTATTCAAGCTCAGACGGAATACTTAAAAGGGAATTGGGAAGAAGCCGAGTGGCTGCTTCGGCAGCGATTGGCGACCTCACACCGTGACATAGAAGCCCGCCTCATGCTGGCGACCCTGTATCGACACCAAGGTCACCGACAATTGGCCCAAGAGCAATTGCAGATACTGAGTCGATTTGATCAAGCAAC
Source organism: Planctomycetota bacterium (assembly GCA_031376585.1). Taxonomy (GTDB): domain Bacteria; phylum Planctomycetota; class Planctomycetia; order Pirellulales; family Pirellulaceae; genus JANMEB01. The sequence continues at coordinate 19,282 of JANMEB010000718.1, forward strand.
GGATTGGATCGCAGAAATCGATTGCGAGGCCGCTTGGCTCGAATCGGAATCAGTTTCTGATGATCAACCGGCGGAAGCCAGCGAATTCGCGAATACGAACGAGGATTCGACGGCAGAGATTGAACTTCGTAAGATGAACATACCTTCGGTTCGACGGGCGGCTTGACCCAAGCAGCTTGTGACGCAACCGACGAAATGCAACAGGTCTAGGGGATAGCAAAACCATGTACGAAAGATTTACCGAACGTGCCCGCAAGGTAATGCAGTTGGCCAACCAAGAGGCACAACGCTTCAATCACGAATACATCGGCACTGAGCACATGTTGTTGGGCTTGGTTAAGGAAGGGACGGGCGTCGCCGCCAACGTCCTGAAAAACTTGGATGTTGATCTGCGCAAGATTCGGCTCGAAGTCGAAAAGCTCGTCCAAAGCGGCCCGGAAATGGTCACGATGGGCAAACTTCCGCAAACGCCCCGAGCCAAAAAAGTCATTGAGTACTCGATGGATGAAGCTCGCAACCTCAATCACAACTTTGTCGGTACCGAACACATTTTGTTGGGTTTGCTCCGTGAACAAGAAGGCGTCGCCGCCCAAGTCTTGATGAACTTGGGATTGAAACTTGAAGACGTTCGCGAAGAAGTTTTGAATTTGCTGGGCAACGGATTGGAAAGTGCCGAAGGTGGCGGCGAACGTGGCGGACGAGACGTCGGTGCCGCAGCGGCAGCCGGCGGCGAAGCCGCAACAACGAAGGGCAATCGCTCGCGAACTCCAGCACTGGATAGTTTCGGCCGCGACCTCACGGAATTGGCTCGCCAAGGCAAGCTCGATCCTGTCATCGGCCGCGCGAATGAAATCGAACGATCGATCCAAGTCCTCTGCCGCCGTACCAAAAACAATCCTGTCTTACTGGGCGAAGCGGGTGTTGGCAAAACCGCCATCGTCGAAGGGCTTGCCCAGCGCGTGATTTCCGGCGAGATTCCCGAAATTCTTTCCGACAAGCGAATCGTCGTGCTCGATCTGGCGATGATGGTCGCTGGCACGAAATACCGCGGCCAGTTCGAGGAACGCATCAAAGCCGTCATGAACGAAGTCCGCCGTGCCCGAAACACGATCTTATTCATCGACGAGCTTCACACGCTGGTTGGTGCCGGAGGCGCTGAAGGCGCAATCGACGCGGCCAATGTTCTTAAACCGGCTCTTTCGCGCGGCGAAATCCAGTGCATCGGCGCAACGACATTGGACGAATACCGCAAGTACATTGAAAAGGACAAAGCTCTGGCACGCCGATTCCAAGAAATTATTGTCGACCCGACCAACCCCGCAGAGACGATTGAAATCCTCAAAGGCTTGCGCGAACGATACGAAAAACATCACCGCGTTCAAATCACTGACGACGCGATTGCTGCCGCAGTCGACTTGTCGGGACGCTACATCACGGGTCGTTGCTTGCCGGACAAAGCGATCGATGTGATCGACGAGTCGGGTGCCCGCGTCCGCTTGCGAACAATGACTAAGCCTCCCGATTTAAAGGAAATCGACGAGGACATTGAAAAACTCAACAAGGACAAAGAAGACGCCGTCGCCAATCAAGACTTCGAAAAAGCGGCCTCCTTGCGCGATCACGCCGACAAAATGCGCAAAAAGAAAGAGCAGATCAAACGCGATTGGCACGATCGCTCACAAGAGAACGAAGGCATCGTCGACGAAGAAGTCATCGCCGAAGTCATTTCCAAAATGACCGGCGTCCCTCTGACCCGGCTCTCCACCGAGGACTCCAAGCGACTTATTCGAATGGAAGAAGAGCTTCACAAGAAGGTCATCAGCCAAGACGCGGCCATCAAGTCGATCTCCAAGGCCGTTCGGCGAAGTCGCGCTGGATTGAAAGATCCCAAACGTCCGATCGGCTGCTTCATGTTTGCCGGTCCGACCGGTGTCGGTAAGACTTTGCTTGCCAAAGCTTTGGCTGAATTCATGTTCGGCGACGAAGACGCACTCGTCGTCATCGACATGAGCGAGTACATGGAAAAGCATAACGTCAGTCGCTTGATCGGCGCTCCGCCGGGCTACGTTGGCTACGAAGAAGGTGGTCAGCTCACGGAAAAAATCCGCCGCCGACCCTACGCTGTCGTGCTGCTGGACGAAATCGAAAAAGCCCACCCCGACATCTACAACATGCTCTTACAAGTCATGGAGGAAGGACGTCTCACCGATAGCTTTGGCCGAAACATCGACTTCCGCAACGTGATTTTGATCATGACGACCAATGTCGGTGCGCATTCGATCAAGAACGAATCGGCGTTCGGCTTGCCGGGTGCTGGCGAGGACGCTTCGTTTGAAGCAATGAAAACGCGTGTCTATGACGAAATCAACCGAGCCTTTCGCCCGGAGTTTCTCAACCGCTTGTCGGAAGAACCCACCATTTTCCGCCACCTGGAAAAGAAGGATCTCAAACTGGTCATCGACCTCGAATTGAGCAAAATTCGCTCGCGCTTGCGCGAACGCGGATTCGAAATCGAACTCACGGGCGATGCCAAAGAATTTTTGATCAAGAAGGGCACGAACCTCGATTTCGGCGCTCGTCCTCTACGTCGCGCTTTGGAAAACTTCGTCGAAGATCCGCTCTCCGAAGAACTTTTGCACGGCAACTTTGCCGGCAAAAACCGAATCCTGATCGACGTTGTGCGCGACAGCGATGGCAAAGTCAAACACTTGAAGTTCGAAGGTATTGTGGACGAACCCGAAGCCAGCAAGCCGGTCGCCGTCGGTGCCGAACCCTCCGAACAGCCAGCCGCCGCGGACGAAGAATAACTTGGTGCACGCTTTCAACGTGCACCATGTCGTGGCACGGCCCTGTCTGCCGCAGCGGATCGAAGGGCGTCGGAATCGATCACGCGTCTCGTAAGATCGCGTTTATTAACGAGCTGCATTTCGACAAAAACCCGCGCGCACATCTTGACCATCGACAATAGCAATGTCAGCCAATGATTGTTGTTCCTTCTTGGCGCGCCGCAGAGTAAAATGACGTGCGAGGCGAAAAATGGTCGATATCAAGTATACGGGCGACGCCCTCTGGGCCAGAATCGAACGGGCTGTGGAAAACGTCAAGGATCGTTTACGTCGAGTCACGGAATCGCTGAACGCCCACGATGTTCCCTATGCGGTCATCGGTGGAAATGCGGTCCAGCATTGGGTTGCGCAAGTCGACGAGTCGGTCGTGCGAAATACCCGCGACGTTGATATTATTCTGAACCGGAGCGAGTTGCCTAGAGCAATCGAGGCGTTGGAGAAGGTCGGATTCATTTACCGTAAAGCGGCCGGGGTGACCATGTTTCTCGACGGTCCGGACGCGAAGGCGCGCGACGCCGTCCATGTCGTGTTCTCTGGCGAAAAAGTTCGCCCGGAATATCCAGAACCCGTGCCCAATATTGACGAATACGCATTGATTCAAAACGCACGGACGTTGCCCTTGGAATCGTTAGTCCGGATGAAGTTGACGTCGTTTCGAGACAAAGATCGCGTCCACGTACGCGACATGATTTCGATCGGTATGATCGACGAGTCTTGGCTTGGCCGATTGTCACCCCAATTGCGAGTTCGCTTGAAAGAGCTGCTTGACGATCCCGACGGATAGCCACGGGGCATCGATGATCCGCGCTCCGCAATTTCCAATTCGAGCGCATGTGTAACGGAACTCGCCATCCCATCGCGCCGGCCCAAATTCTGGCGAATTCGGCTACGGCAGTCACTACAATTTCGTAGAACGCGCTTTAGTCGAGCCCCTGCTGCCAATTCGAACTACGGTCGGATTCTAGAAAACTTGCCAAGATGACTTGGGCCGCGATCTTGTCGATCCGCGCTCGGCGTTGTTTTTTGGTAAGCTCGCCGCCAATCAATTCGTCCGCAATCGAGGTCGAGAATCGCTCGTCGTAAAAGACTATTGGGCAATGGGTAAGTTCGCTTAACCAACGAGCGAATTGTTCAACCTCGTTTGATTTTTGGCTATCGCGCCCGCTCAGATGCAGCGGCATGCCGATAACGAGGCCAGCAATTTTTTCACCTTGGATCAGTTCGCGAAAATACTTGCCGTCCAAGTCGGGCGTGCGCCGAACGTAAGTTGCCAGCGGCCCGGCAAGCTTCTGTTCGGAGTCGCACATCGCCAGCCCAATCCGAACCGAGCCAAAATCAATTCCCAGCAATCTGCCGTGTCGAGGTAGTTCGGGGCTCATTGGAGTTTGGCTCATAACCTTTCCGAGGGTATGCAATCGACTAAACTCGCATGGCCCGCGATGGGTCGTTTAACCTAGAGCCAACGGCGACGGCAATTTCGGAGCGTCAACGCCATCCCCGATGGCTCCGGGTTAAACAAAACGTCTCATTGGTGGCCGCGCGAGGATTAACTATCATCATTGGACCAACTTCAACCCGTCTTTAGAACACCGGAGCTTCGAAATGTTATCGACCCGCTTCCCAATTGCAATTGCACTTGTCGGCTTGCTTTCTAGCGCGACAATCGGACTAGCGCAGGATGTGACCACCAAACTTCCGGCGTTCCTCACCGACCACATGGTTCTTCAACGTGACGTCACAAATCGGATTTGGGGTTGGGACAAGCCAGCGACGGAAGTTAGCGTCAGCGCGGGCGCAGCGACTGTCCGGGCGACCACCAATGCCGAAGGCCAATGGTCGGCTCAAATTCCGCCGATGCAATCCGGTGGACCGATCGAAATCACCGTGAAAGGGACGACCGAAATCAAACTTGCGGATGTTTTGATTGGAGACGTGTGGGTCTGTTCGGGTCAATCGAATATGGAATGGTCGGTCGCACAGTCAGCCAATGCTCAGCAAGAAATCGCTGAATGCAACGTGCCTCAAATTCGTCACTGCAAAATCAATCATGTTCCTGCGGACAAACCCCAGTCGGATGTTACATCCGGTGGCTGGAAAGTCGCTTCCAAGGAAACGGTTGGAGAATTTACTGCTGCGGGATATTTTTTCGCCAAGAATTTACAGCGCGAACTCAACATACCGATCGGAATCATCGGTTCGAATTGGGGCGGGACGCGGATTGAGCCTTGGATTCCGCCGTCCGGCTTTCAACAAGTCCCCGCACTAAAGGAAATTACCGACAAGCTCGGCGAATATCCGACCAAAAACGACAAAGGCGAAATCGACATCGGATCGCCGACGGCTCTCTACAACGGAATGATTCACCCGCTGCTTCCTTTCGCAATCAAAGGAGCCATTTGGTACCAGGGCGAATCCAACATGGGCGATGGCATGCTATATCACGAAAAAATGAAAGCCCTAATCGGCGGCTGGCGACAAGCTTGGAATCAGCCCGAGCTTCCGTTTTATTTTGTGCAGTTGGCTCCCTATCGCTACGGAGATCCACAAGCTCTGCCCGCAATTTGGGAAGCCCAACTCGCCAGTCTTTCGATACCCAGCACTGGCATGGTCGTCACGACCGACATCGGAAACGTGGCTGACATTCACCCCGTCAACAAACAAGAAGTTGGCCGTCGACTGGCGCTGTGGGCACTGGCTCAAACGTACGGCCGAACCGAATTTGTTAGTTGCGGGCCGTTGTTTCGATCAGCAAGTGTCGAGGGAGCAACGATTCGCGTGCAGTTTGATTACCTTGGCGGCGGCTTGAAAACGCGCGACGACCAAGCCCCGACCGGATTTGAGATTGCCGCTGTCGATGGCCAGTTCGCGCCAGCAGAAGCAAAAATTGACGGAGATTCGCTCGTGGTTTCGGCAGCTCAAGTCACCGCGCCGACTCATGTCCGATTTGCTTGGAATCAGGAAGCCAACCCGAACTTAATGAATGTCGTTGGCTTACCGGCGGTTCCCTTCCGCTGGCCCAAATAATTCGCGAAGGCCCGCGCTCGCTTACTAATTGTCAGCCGGAACGCGCTAGCGTCCGGTTCGTCCGGAAACCGTGGGCTAGCGCCCAACGGCTGATTCACTGGTAAATCTTCATCTTGCGCTGGCCTTAGGTTAACTCAATCACTAACCCGTCATACGCGAGTCGAATTCCATCGGGAAGCTGGGCGTCGATTTTCGGATGATCGATCTTGCATGAGCAATGCGTGAAGTACGTGCGTCGCGCCTTGAGCCGTTGCGCGGTTTCAATTGCTTCGTCCAAATTCATGTGTGTCGGATGCGGTTCCGGTCGAAGCGCACTCAGCACGAGAGTATCTAATCCCTCCAAAAGCGGCCAACTCGTTTTTGGAATCGACTTGACGTCCGTGCAATAGGCGACGTTGCCGATTCGAAATCCCAATACCGTAAACCGTGGCCCGTGATCCAGCGGTATTGGCGTGACGTTTTCGCCAAACACCGAAAACTGCTCCCGATCAATCGTGATAAACGTCAACGCGGGAACGGAACCGAGATGGGTCTGCGGATCGTCGCGGAACGCGTAATCGAACGATTTGCGCAATCGTTCTTCGACGTGCGATTCGCAATACAGTGGCACCGCATGTCCCAAATAGAACTGGAACAGTCGCAAATCATCCAAGCCAAAAATGTGATCGGCGTGTTCGTGAGTGAACGCGACGGCGTTGACGATGCCAATCTTTTCACGAAGTAGCTGTTGGCGCAGATCGGGTGAAGCGTCGATCAGCAAGTTTCCCTCGGGCAATCCGAAAATCGCACTCGAACGGGTCCGCTGATTCTTCGGATGTCCCCCGGTACAAACGGGGCAGTCGCAACCTATGGCCGGTACGCCTACGGAAGTTCCCGTGCCAAGCAAAATTAACTTGCCGCGAATGTCTGTCGTGTAAGGTCGTTTGGCGGTCACGGAGTTGAGAGTTGAGAGTTAAGACGAGCAAGGCGAAACAAATGCTAACTGAACCACACCGATCTAAGTTGCTTTCCAGGCGCTTACAAAGCAATGGCGTCAAACTAACGCTGGAGTTGCGGCACGGGAATTGCAACGACAATCCATTCCCCAATTTTTGGGTTTGCATTGCGTTCAAAAAACAGCGGTTTCACAAGCGTTTTACGGGCTTCCGAGGGGCCCGATCTCCGTTGACCCTTGTAGCAGATGCCTATAAGCTGTGTCTAGGAAACGGTTTGCGCTCCGAGGTCGATTTCGTTTTCCCATTCCGCAATCTTTACCCATTTGACCCGGTCGATTGACATATTGGCAGTCGCTCCCACGGAAATTCTGCTTAGGCAACCATGGAAATTTTGGAACGTATTTGGGAATTGCTCTCCATTTTTTTTGGCGGGCTTTTGAAGTCATTTGAGCGGTCGGTGACCTCAATTTGGGGTAGCTCCAATGCACGCTACATTCGACGAATGCAGAGTCGGGTCGACGCGATCAATGCGTTGGAATCCAAATACCAGGCGATGGACCAACAAGAGCTCCGACAGCAAACCGACTTGTTTAGGCAGCGGCTGAATTCGGGCGAGACGCTCGACGACATCTTGGTCGAATCGTTTGCGGTTTGTCGCGAAGGGGGACGGAGATTTTTGGGGTTGCGACACTACGATGTGCAAATGATCGGCGGCATGGTGCTGCATAGCGGCGCGGTCGCCGAAATGGTTACGGGCGAAGGTAAAACGCTTGTGGCGACTTTGCCGGCCTATTTAAACGCGCTGTCGGGTAAGGGCGTTTATGTGGTCACGGTCAACGATTATTTGGCGCGTCGCGACATGGAATGGATGGGTCCACTTTATCTCGGATTGGGCTTGACGGTGGGCACGATCCAAAGCGATATGGAAGCGGATGCACGACAAAAATCCTACAACTGCGACATTACGTATGGCACCAATAACGAATTTGGTTTTGACTATCTTCGTGACAACATGCGGCCGGCCGTTCGCGGTGACGAACGATTTCCCAAGCGCCAACAACAGAGTCAGGGCAAGCTAAACTTTGCGATCATCGACGAAGTCGACAATATCTTGATCGACGAAGCGAGAACGCCACTCATTATTTCCGGACTGGCCCATCCCGATGTTGCCCGCTACACCGAGGCCGATCGGATCGCCCGCCAACTTCAGCGAGAAGTTCACTACACGGTGAACGAAAAAGATCACACCGTGAACTTGACCGACGAAGGCGTGCGAAACGCCGAACGATTGGCGGGGGTCGAATCGTTTTACACGTCGGGCAATATGGCTTGGCCGCACTTGATCGACAACGCGCTGAAAGCCCATCACTTGTACAAGCTTGACGTCTCTTACGTGATCAAAGACGGTGCGATTATCATCGTCGATGAATTCACCGGCCGCATGATGGAAGGCCGGCAGTGGAGCGACGGATTGCATCAAGCCGTTGAAGCCAAAGAAGGCGTTAAAATCAAGGAAGAAACGCAAACGCTGGCCACGATCACCCTGCAAAATTATTTCAAACTGTTCGATAAGATTTGCGGTATGACCGGCACCGCCATGACCGAGGCGACCGAGTTTTGGAAAATCTACAAACTCGACGTGGTCGCCATCCCAACCAACCGAGGGATGAAGCGACGCGAATATCCGGACACAATTTTCAACAGCGAAAAAACTAAATGGAAAGCCGTCGCCGACGAAATCGAGCGACACCACCGCTGGGACACGGTGGTCACCCAACAACACGAAATGTTCGTCGGCTCGATCGATCGCGAATCGGATCAAGAAATCGTCCTAACGTCCGCAGACGACGGCAAAGAGGAGACCGTGCCTCGCGCCAAAGTGAGCGAAGTCCACTTTCGGGGACGACCGATCTTGGTCGGCACGGTGTCGATCGAGAAGAGTGAGTTGCTCTCAGGGATTTTGGATCGTCGCGGAATCAAACACGAAGTCCTCAATGCTAAACACCATAAACGCGAGGCGGAAATTATCGCCCAGGCCGGTCGGCAAAACGCCGTGACGATCGCGACGAACATGGCCGGGCGCGGTACCGACATCGTTTTGGGCGGAAATCCCGAGACCATGGCCTGGGCCATTTTGCAAGGCAAATACGAAACGCGGCTCGATGTTCCGCGCGACGAATGGGACGCGCTGGTTCACGAAATCGAACAGCGCGAACAAATGAAAGCCGAAGGAGAAAAAGTCAAAAAACTTGGTGGCTTGCACGTCATCGGCACCGAGCGGCACGACGCACGGCGCATCGACTTGCAATTGCGCGGTCGCTGCGGTCGCCAAGGCGATCCGGGTAGCAGCCACTTCTTTTTGAGCTTGGACGACGACTTGATGCGAATCTTCGCGGGGCCATTCGTGAAGCGAATGCTCGAAGTCGGCGGCTTCACGGATGACGTTCCGATCGAGAGCCGGATGGTGTCGCGACGCTTGGACAGCGCTCAAAAGAAACGCGAAGAATTCAACTTTGAAATTCGCAAAAACTTGCTCGAATACGACGAAGTCATGGACGAGCAGCGCAAACGAATCTATTCGTTCCGACAGCGAATTCTCGAAGGCGAAAATTGTCGCGAAATCATCGCCGACATGATTCGCAAACAAATGGCAGCACACTTGCCGGTGTTCTTGGCCAGTAATTTCGGCTCCGAAGCCTTCACGAGTTATGCGTCCGCGCAATTGTCGACCCAATTGACGGCTCGATCGTTTGGTGACATGCCGCTGCAGCAAGTCACTGATGCGTTGACTGACGATGCCGAGCGCAAAGCAGAAACCGAAATCATGAGCGCGATCGACGAAAATTTGCCCAACTCGGTCGAGGATGAGAGCGAATGGAATTGGCAGGCCCTGGCACACATGGCCAACACGAGGTGGACGCTCAATTTGCGAGATCGCGATTTGATCAAGGTCGGACGAGACCGCGTGGATGAGTTCTTGATCGAAAAAGCTCGCGAGGCAATTCGTAAAGTCGATTTGTCTCCCGCTGCGCCGATGCTTTCAGCCGACTACGGAATGCAATACGCCTCCCGCTGGGTGTCTGCAAAATTCGGCATTGCCATGGAGGTTGACGAGTTTCGCGGCGAAGTCGAACCGGTTATCGAAACCGTCACCGAGCGAGTCTTGGCGAAATACAAGGAAAAAGAAGCCGAGTATCCCGTCATGGCGGGCTTCTATAAATTCGTCGTCGGGACGGGCCCGCAGTCGCGCATCGATCGCGAAGCGTTGCTCGATTGGGCCGCGCGCCGTTTCGAAACGTCTCTCGACGCCGAAGATTTCAAAAGCAAACAGCGCGACGAAATTCGACAGATGTTGCTCGAACATAGTCGCCAACATCAACAAGTCGCAGATGTTCGTGTCGATGAAATACAACGACAAGTCGAACAATTGGCCAGCGCCGGAAAAATCCCGCTCAGTTCCGCCAATGGCGCGTCGCAATCGTTGGCCGACTGGTTTCAACAAAACCTCCAGTGCGATCTGAACGTCGACAGCATTTCGCAACTCGACAAAAAGACTCTTTCGCAAAAATTGGAATCGATCGTCGAAGATCGTTACCACCCCGAAATGCGGCGTATGGAGCGAATGGTGCTGTTGGAGATCGTCGACTCGGCTTGGAAAGAACATTTGCTCGCGATGGATTATTTGCTCGCCGCTTGCCGCCAGCGCGGAATGGCGGCCCTCGATCCCAAAGTCGAGTACAAGCGTGAAGGCATGCGGATGTTCGAATCGCTTTGGCAGTCGATCGGCGATCGCGTGACCGACGTGATCTTCCGGATCGAACAACTTAACGAAAACTTTGTCAACACAACCTGGAACGAAACGTCTGCGATCCACGAGTCAGCGCCCCAAGTCGACTCGTCTCGCGATTCAGATCGAGATGGCAATATTCCCCAAGGCGGTGATCATAAAATCGAAACGATTCGCAACCGTGGTCAACGACCGGGCCGCAACGATCCATGCCTTTGCGGCAGTGGGAAAAAATTCAAAAACTGTTGTATGAACAAAATGGACACGTAGTTCCTGAGAACCGCCGGAATCAATCGCCGATTTGCGTCCGCCGCGGCGGATTCGGGGAAAATCGGGGACTGACCCCCTCTCGTCGCGCGTTTGACCGAATTTAATGGGAATGGAGTTCGCCGATGGGTTGGGTGTTCAACCTTCTGTACGCCATGACGGCGTTTGCCTTTGCGCCGCTGCTGGCGTGGCGTGTCTTGCGGCGCGGGAAAGCGATTGCCGGTTGGGTTGAAAAACTTTCCGGTCGGGTCACCATTCGTCCGACCCAACAGCCGCGCATCTGGCTTCATGCGGTGAGCGTCGGCGAAGTCAACTTGCTCGCCCATTTGCTCCCCCGACTCAAACAGAAATTTCCCGGCTGGGATTATGTTGTCAGCACTACGACACCAACAGGTCGCGAGCTGGCGGAGCGCAAATTCGGTGCGGAAAACACCTGTTTTTTCCCTTTCGATTTCACTTGGAGCGTCGAAGCAGCGCTCGCGCGAATTCAGCCCGAGTTGATTGTGTTGGCCGAACTGGAGTTCTGGCCAAATTTGCTGCGGACCGCTCAGCGTTGCGGGATTCCGATCGCGATTGTCAACGGTCGGCTCAGCGACGAAAGTTTTCGCTGGTACAAACGCTGCCGTTGGCTGCTCCGAAGTAGTTTTGCCAAGCTCGCTGGCGTCGCCGCCCAAAGTCAAGAATACGCACAGCGATTCGTCGAACTTGGAGTCGATTCATCGCGAGTTGCCGTCACGGGCAATATGAAGTTCGACGGTGCAAAAAGCGACCGCGACAATTCAACTACGCATCAATTCAATCGCTTGCTCGGACGGACTTCGGACCAAGTCATTTGGCTCGCAGGCAGCACGCAAGACCCAGAAGAACAAATCGTGGTGCATTGTTACGCCGCACTTCGCACAAGGTCCCCTCAGCTTCGGCTGATCGTCGCACCTCGCCATCCAGAACGATGCGATTCAGTCATCGCCGAAATTCAATCTCAAGGATTCGTTGCGGTTCGACGTTCCAAGATTGATCAGTCGCTCCCATTCCGCGGCGACGAGATTTTAGTGATTGACACGGTCGGTGAACTGGCAGCTTGGTGGGGCGTTTGTCAAATAGCCTATGTTGGCGGCAGCATGGGCGATCGTGGCGGGCAAAACATGATCGAGCCATCCGCGTTCGGCTGCGCTGTGTCATTCGGACCGAACACGAAAAACTTTCGCGATGTCGTCTCGTTGCTTTTAACGGACGATGCAGCCGTCCTTGTCCAGGACGCGGGTGATTTGCAACAATTCGTCCAGCGATGTTTGGAGGAAACTGTATGGCGTGATGAAATGGGAACCCGTGCGCAGCGTTTGGTCTTGGCGCAAACCGGCGCGACTGAACAAACGATCGGCCTTTTAGCCAATTTGATCGACCTACAAAATCAAGCGAGCGAAAAGGCAGCGTAAGCGAAATACAACCCAAAAGTGCAGCCACCCCAACCCAACTCCCGGTTTGAGTTTTCAAACAAGTTGGACTAAAATATCGACTTCAATTGCGTCTAATAACGGTGTCTCTGAAAACGTGCCGGCACCATTCGCGGAACTCTTTAGCCGAAATACGTAGTTCAACCCAGAGGAGCATTTTCGTGGCAACAGGCAAGTATTTGTTCACTAGCGAATCGGTCAGCATGGGTCACCCAGACAAATTGGCCGATCAAATTTCCGACGGCGTTTTGGACGCATTGTTGGCCCAAGATCCGTTCAGCCGCGTCGCGTGTGAAACTTTGGTCACGACCGGCATCGCGATCATCGCCGGCGAAATAACGACGAAAGCGACAATCGACTATCAAAAAATCGTGCGCGATGTGATTCGCGACGTCGGTTACACTGATGACGAAATGGGTATCTGTGCCGACACTTGTGCGGTGATGGTCTCGCTCGACCGCCAGAGTCCTGACATCGCCCAAGGCGTCAACGACAACGCAGCCCAAGGCAAAGCCATCGGTGCCGGCGACCAAGGTCTCATGTTCGGGTTCGCTTGCAATGAAACGCCCGAGTTCATGCCGCTGACCATTTCGCTGGCGCACAAAATTCTGCGCCGCTTGACCGAAGCTCGCTTCAACAAGGAAGTCGACTGGCTGCGGCCAGACAGTAAAAGCCAAGTCACGATCGAATACGACGGTGACAAGCCGGTTCGCATCGACACGATCGTCGTTTCAACTCAACATGCACCTACCGTCAATAATGAGACGATCCGAAAATTCGTGATTGAAAAGATCGTGCGGCCACTTTTACCAGCGGAACTCATCGATGGTGAGCCCAAGTATCACATCAACCCAACAGGAAAATTCGTGGTTGGCGGACCGCACGGCGACTGCGGGCTTACTGGTCGCAAAATCATTGTCGACACGTACGGCGGTTGGGGCCGACATGGTGGCGGTGCTTTCAGCGGCAAGGATCCGACCAAAGTCGATCGCAGCGCAGCGTATATGGCTCGGCACGTTGCCAAGAACATCGTTGCTGCCGAATTGGCTTCGCGCTGCGAAGTCCAGTTGGCTTATGCGATAGGCGTGAGCGAGCCGGTCAGCGTGAATGTCGACACGATGGGAACCGGACGCATTTCGGATCAAGAGATTTGCGAGCTTGTCAAAAGCGTTTTTCCACTTTCGCCGTCGGGGATCATCGACTATCTCCAATTGCGTCGGCCGATTTATCGCAAGACCGCAGCCGGAGGCCATTTCGGACGGACCGAAAAAGAGTTCACCTGGGAATCGACTCACAAAGCCGCCGCGCTGGCCGAAAAAGCCGGCACCGCTGTCGGCGCAAGCCGCTAGATTCGCGAAACAAAATCGGGGGTTGACTTCCTTTCCTCGCGGTTCGGATAGTTCAGATAGGTTCTTTCAAGCAATCTTGGTTCGCCGTTGAATGCAGAAAGGACTTGCCGAGCCCGCTCATGAATAGCCGTTCTCGTCGACAGAATTTTCCCGTCCGTTGGAACTCTAAACAAGCGATTGCGTTTGGCGTTTTGCTACTGGTGTTGGTTGGCTACGTCTACCTTCGCCCAGTCATCGAGCAACGATTTGGAATTAAGCTACCGTCGTTGGACAATGGTCCCAAGTCTGCGCAAACGTCGGCACCAAAATCGAACCCGAAGTCATCGAACTCAAACTCGGTCGGCACTTCAAATTCCGCATCCAGCGGTTTCAGCCTCAAGGAAATCGCTAAGAATCGATTTGAAACTCCGGCCGGATTGATTTACGGCCCCAGCAGCGAAGGGAACCAAATCGATCACGTGATGCGTCATGCCGTCGACGACCCTGATCGACCTCAGCAACACGGCGTCTTCGACGTTCAAGACCGCGACGGAGTGCTCAAACTAATCGACCAAGCGTATAACTTCGTCAAACAAGACGCGAGCAACGTCGACACCAGTCGCGAAGGCAGCCGCACGGTGTACACAGTCGACATGGGTGACCGGATCGGCTACGTCGGTGGCCGCGTGGGCAAACAATCGCATCATCCACCTTGCCAGAAAATCGTCTTGGTTCTCAACGATCGAAACGTGATCACCGCTTATCCGGCGAAATAGCTTTCCGCAACACAAATGTCCGTTACGAGAAATTATTAGGCAATGGCGCATCGGTGCCGTTCGATACTACAGGCGAAATCGAGTTCTCACACCGTTGATAATTCCAAAAATAGTTATTATAAGCGTCTACCTCGCGCGTCGAATACTCTTAACAGGTAAGTTCTGCTCCGTTCGTTCGGTTGGGATGAAGTGATGGATATGTTGCCCAATGCACCACTTACGCTTGAGACCAAATATCATGTGCTCGTTGAAATCTCGCACAAACTGCGAGACACATTTGACCTGGATGAGATTCTGAACCAGTTGCTTGATACCCTTCGAGTCATCACCCATTACGATGCGGCTGGCATCTTTGTCGTGAATCGGGAGGTCGATATCACCTATGGGTCCGGTCGCCGGCCAAAAACATTGATCGCAGCGATTTCGCAACGTGGTTTCGATCCAAATCCTATCGAACAGGATAGCATGCTCTCATGCGGCGGCGGTGTTGTAGGCTTCGTCATCAAGGAAGGACAATCCGTGGTCATCCCGGATGTTCGAATCGATTCGCGATATGTAATCGGACGGTCGGACACCCTTTCCGAGATCGCCGTTCCGATCATGCTCAACGAACACATTATCGGTGCGCTGAATTTGGAAAGCGACCGCTTGGCGGCATTTAACGAAAATGACCTCGAACTCCTACGCTTTTTTGCGGATGCCGCAGCCATCTCCATCGAAAAAGCCGTGCTTCATCAGAAGTTAATTGAAAAGGAGCACACCGATAGGCAACTTAAAACCGCCCGCGAAGTTCAATTGCAATTGGTACCCGAGTGTCCACCGCTCATCCCTGGTTACGAGATCTCCGGAATCTGCCTCTCGGCATTCGATATCGGCGGCGATTACTTCGATTACATCGGTCTGGACGACCAAAAGCTCGGCATCGCCATCGCGGACGTTTCGGGGCATGGTATTTCCGCCGCACTGGTCATGTCTGCGTTTCGAGCATTGCTTCGCACCCAAGCACGCATTCAACCGGACCCTGTTCTTGCCGCTAAACTCATAAATCAAATTCTCCCCGAATTCATAGTAAAAAGCGACTTTGTAACCGCCGTGCACGGAGTGCTTGATCCCGCCAATGGGCAATTTACCTATGCCAATTGCGGTCATCCTCCACCGCTACTTTTCCGTTCGAATGGTGAGATCGAAAAATTGATCTTAGGGGGCCCGGCCTTGGGTGTATTCGATCATCATGAGTTTGAAAGCGGCCAAGCAAAAATGCGTCCGGGAGATTTATTGCTGCTGCACACCGACGGCGTAACCGAAGCCTTCGGCCCGGATGGCAATTCCTTTGGAGCAGAAAGACTAAGCGGTTTCATCCGTCAAAACCTAACTCTGCCAGTGCACGAAATCATTTCCGCAATCGTAGACGCCGTAAAGTCATTCTCCGGCTCCGACGTATTTCTCGACGACTTCACCTTGGTTCTCGTTCGCCGAAAATTTCATTGACGGTGGCAATTCGCTGCACAACTTCAGCATCCGTTCCGAGCACGGTTCTTCAATTAGATCTAGGCCAGTGAGCGGGAAGGGGCGTTGACGCCGCAGACGTCGGCGATGGCGCGACAGAGACGGTCGACGTTGTCGGGGCGGACGCCCGCGATGTTGATCCGGCCGTTGGTTAGCGCGTAGATGGAATATTTCTCACGTAGCTTCTGAATTTGCGGCGCGGTCAGCCCTGAGTAGCTGAACATGCCCCGTTGCGATTGCACAAATCCAAAATCCAATTGCGGGGCAGTTTCGCGCAATGCTTCAAATAGTAGTTCGCGCAGTTGTTCTAGTCGCACTCGCATCGCGTTGACCTCGGACACCCAAGTCGCACGCAAATCGGCGCTTCCAAGCACCATGGCCGCCAATTGCGCGCCGTGCCGCACCGGATTCGAATAGCTGCACCGAGCGTGGAGTTTCAAATGACTTAGCAAAGTCGCAGCCTTTGATTCGGCGTCAACTACCACGGTGCAACCGCCGACTCGTTCCCCGTACAGCCCCATGTTCTTTGAAAACGAATTGCAAATAAACAACGGCAAGTTACTTTCACAGAACAAAGCGATCGGCCAAGCATCGTGTTCGATTGATTCGCCGAGACCCTGATAGGCAAAATCAAAAACCGTAATCAATCGTCGTTTGGCGACTAGTTCTGCAAGCTCTTCCCAATGTGGGCGGCTCAAATCAAAGCCCGTTGGGTTATGGCAGACGGCGTGTACCAAAAAAGCGGAGCCTTCCGGAATCTGTTGAAGGTCACCCATCATGCTCGAGAAATCCAAGCCTTTTCCTTGTGCGTCCAAATATCGATAAGGTTGCGGATTCAATCCAGCAGCGCGAAAGATTCCCAAGTGATTAGGCCACGTCGGATTGCTGTGCCAGATATTCGAATGATTGAGCGACTTGGCGAGCAAGTCAGCCGTCAAACGAAGCGCGCCCGTCCCGCCGAGCGTTTGCAATGTGGCGCTGCTGCGGGATTTGATAACTCGGCTATTCGCGCCCAAGACCAAATCGGCGATGGCGCGATTGTATTCAGCCAAGCCATCCATCGATAAATAATCTTTGGTTGTCTCCGTCTTCAATAGACGCTGCTCGGCCGCGTGAACGCTACGCATAATCGGCGTGTGGCCATGCTCGTCTTGATAGACGCCGACCGTCAAGTTGATCTTGTCGGGATTGGGGTCGCGCAAGAACTGCTCGTTTAGGCCAAAGATCGAATCGGCAGGGGCGGGTTCCAATTTGTCGAACATCATTTTTACTCAAATGCGCGAAGAAATGTCGGCATTAACTATACACTTTCCGACCAGTTTCGGTTTGCTCCCTTGACGCACGAAAAAACGTCGTGCGAGAATCAATGTAGTCCGCGCTGGAGTACGTCGGTAGCCCCCGCCCGGACAACGCGAACTTGGCTTCTGCGTTGGGATTATCGTCGCATTCGATTTGGCGTTGATGCAAACGCAGAAAGTCACTTATGGCAAAGGGTCAAATTGGACTTTGGTTGATTGGGGCACAGGGAGGCGTCGCAACAACGGTTGCAGTTGGGCTATCGGCACTGCGGCGAAAACACTGTGATACTTGGGGCTTGGTGAGCGAATTGCCCAAGTTCTCGCGGTTGGACCTTGCAACCTGGGACACAATCGTTCTTGGCGGACATGAAATTCGCCAAACGTCATTCGTCGACGAAGCACGCGAAATGCAAACGGTTAATCGCGTCTTCGACTCTCGGTTGCTTGCCGCTGTGGACGAAGATTTGCGAGCGCTCGATCGCAATGTTCAGCCGGGCATCTTGTTCAAGTCGGGGAACGCAATCGAGTCCGTCGCGTCGCCAGCGTTCGCGAAGTTCGGCACAACGCCTCGACAAGCGATCAACTTGATCAAAAACGACTTGGCTGCGTTTGCCGACTCGAACCACTTGGCTCGGGTTGTCGTTATCAACGTCGCGTCGACTGAACCCACGGTCGACCTGACTCAGTTTCCGGCAACGTGGGATGATTTGGAACGTGAACTGACGGATTCGGCTTGCGCTCTGCCTTGCAGTAGCCTTTACGCAATCGCAGCGATGGAATTATCGATGGGTTTCGTCAACTTTACGCCATCGACCGGGAGTGATTTGCCAGCCATCGAAGATCTGGCGATTCAAAAGCGAGTCTGCCACATGGGCCGCGACGGCAAGACCGGAGAGACCTTGCTCAAAAGTGTTTTGGCACCAATGTTCGCGGATCGAAATCTCGAAGTCATGAGCTGGGTCGGACACAATATCATTGGCAACCTCGATGGCAAGATTTTAGACGACCCCGCCAACAAAAAATCTAAGATTGTCAGCAAGGATCGCTTGCTCAAACAAATTCTCGAGTACGATCCTCAGACGCTGGTGACAATTGAATACATCCGAAGTATTGGCGATTGGAAAACGGCTTGGGATCACATTCATTTTCGCGGCTTTTTGTCGACGCCGATGACGATGCAATTTACTTGGCAAGGTTGTGATTCGCTGCTGGCAGCCCCGTTGGTACTGGATTTATTTCGGTTTTCCGAATTGGCGTCGCGCATGAAAATCGTCGGTCTAATGCCGTGGCTGGCGTGTTTCTTTAAATCCCCGATGTCCGTTCCGGAACACAATTTTCAATTACAATTTCAAATGCTTGAGGATTGGGCGCGGCAATGCGAAAGCCGATGATTCGGCGGTGCTATGCCTCGCGCGGCCGTTCAAGAGCCGTTTTGTATAACCCGGAGCCAACGGCGACGGCCCTGAAGCCGCGATGTTGCCGTCGCCATTGGCTCCGGGTTAAACGACGCTTCGTCGGCCGTGCGAGGAATAACTTTAGAGTGGAGTCCCTGCGGTGCGGCCAAAGCTGATGGCAAAACGGTGCTTGCGAGATCAAGTCCTGGCAAGAAATTCAATCGTTAGGTAACTTTAGAATGAACCCCATTAAATAACTTTTGTGAGAGACCCAACCATGTTCCGATCCATCGGCTATTCAGTTTCCGCCTCGCTTTGTTTGTGGTCTTCGCTGGCTGCTCAAGATGCACCGCCCGTTCAAATTGAACAGCGCGCGGCCGTGATCGTGCAAGCGCAGACCGACGACAACGGCCAACAAGTTCAGACGATCGAAATGGCCACGTCGGATGGCGGGAATTTTTTTACGTTCTCGACCGAGGGGAGCGCAATGCCCTTCATGCTTGGCGGCGGTAACCCAATGGAAGCCTCGGAGATGCTGCTGAATGATCCAGGACTTCAAAAGGAATTGGAACTGGTCGACTCTCAGCGCGAGCAGATTCAACAGATGAAGCAGGAATTTGGCAAAGAAATTAAATCGAAAATCGACGAGATCATGAAGGCCCCCGACTCGGACAAGGGAAAAATTGGCGAAGCGATGCACGAGATCGAAAAGCGAAAAAAAGATCGGCTGGCTGAAATTCTGCTTCCACACCAAATTGACCGACTTAAACAAGTGTCGTTTCAGGCAAGCGTTAACCAAGGCGGCATGAGGCAAGCTTTACTTTCCAAAGCCGTCATGGAGCAATTGGGAATTGACGAGAAACAAAAGGATGAGTTGGCAAAAAAGGCCGAAGAGTTGACGAAAGAGTTCGAGGGAAAGGTCGCGAAGCTCAAAGCCGATTTGCGAGACGAACTCGTGAATGAACTTAAGCCCGAACAGCGCGAGAAAATGAAACAATTGATGGGTTCGAATTTCGAATTTGAGAATCAGTCGGGCCCGAGGATGCTGGGCCCAGGCATGCGGCGAAGCTCATCACGTTCAGCAAAGCCCGATAACGGCAACAACTAATGCCGATTTTAGACAAACGGTCCAGAAACTTTGAAACGCTGGTGGTCGATTCCATCAGCGTTTTTTATTTCGACGCACAATCACCGATTAAGGATTTGCGTTATCCGGATGGACGATCGCCCGCAGATACTCAGAAAGCCGTGACTGAATATCGAGCAAATATTGCCATTGTCGCAAGTCGAGTTGATACCACTGACTGCGGGCATCGCCTTCGACTTGATTGATCAAGTTTCGCAGGCGCATGTGAAGATACTCGAGTACTTCGGACATCTGTGCGGCTTGCGCGGGGCTTAGCCGGATCGGCAACTCGGGCGGTGCCAACTCAAGCAGGTCCAATTGGTAATTTGAGTTGTCTTTCCATTGCGCAGGCAAAGCCACTGGGCTGTTATCGGGGCGCTGGCGATCCTGAGGCGGAGAATCCGGACGCTTCCGATCGTGCTGCGGAATGGTGCGAGGTTGATCTTGCAATGGTCCCAACCGGCGATTGATTTCTTCCCGCGTTCCATACAACAGCGTGCTGCGGCCAATCGAAAGTACGTCACCGTGCCGTAGGATTCGGAGATGGGTATCTTCGCCGTTGATTTTGGTTCCGTTGGTGCTTTCCAAATCGGTGAGGACCAACTGCCCTTGGTCGTATTGAATTCGCACGTGAAAGCGGCTGACGCGCTCGTCGTTCAATTGAATCGAGTTTCCTTCCTCGCGGCCTACGGTCACAGGAACGCTCAGGTTCTTGTAGACTCGACCGCGATCGGCACCTTCGACAACTCGAATCGTGATCTGTTGCATGGATCGAACTGCCGGGAATCGCTTGCGAGCGACTTCACAATTGCCGCTTTGGACTGCATCAATATTATCACGAATTCGAGTTGGTAACGTGCAGACTAGTTGGAAAAGTTGCCCAAAATGTTGTTCGACTATGAGAATGCCGCGAAATTTGGCGGATGATTTTAGGCGTAGGGAATCGTCGCGACTTGCGATTTGAGGTCAATTCGAATAGATTTTCCAGCGGATTTAGTCGGTGCGATCCCTTTTCATGATTTTAGCAAATGCGTCCGTAGCTCAATTGGATAGAGCATCGGTCTTCGGAACCGAGGGTTGCAGGTTCGAGTCCTGCCGGGCGTACTTTTTGGCTTGCGCTGTTGAACGGTGCAAGATGATTTGTTAATCGCCCAATAATAGCCGCTTGGAAGGGCGCGGCCAATTTGTTGGCAATGGCTACGTAGGGAGCAAACATGGAATATCCCATCGACATGCGCTTCAAGATTCTTGCGATCGCGCCGCAGATTGAGGTCAAGGATGCCAAAGGCGAATCGGTCTGCTATGTCCAGCAGAAAATATTCAAATTAAAAGAAGCCGTTAGTGTTTTTTTGGACAAGTCGAAAAGTCAGCAATTGTGCGAAATCAAAGCCGATCGGATTATCGATTTCTCAGCCAGCTATCACTTCTACGACGCGCAAGGCGATTGTTTCGGAGGCGTTCGACGAAAAGGCATGCGCTCGATTTGGTCCGCACATTACGAAGTCATCGATGAAGCGAATCAACTGGCCGCAACCATTCAGGAAGAAAATCCAATGGCCAAAGTTTTTGATTCGCTGTTAGGCGAGGTGCCCCTCGTAGATATGTTGTCGGGTTACGTTTTCAATCCGCGCTATGTGCTCAAGGACGCTTCGGGCCAGCCGGCAATGCGATTGAAGAAGCAACCCGCAATGCTTGAGGGTAAGTATCTATTGGAGAAATTACAGCCGATCGACCCGGTACATGAACTGCGCTGTATCATGTCATTTCTTATGATGACGCTTTTGGAACGACGGCGCGGTTAACTTCGGGTGCGGTGCGTTAATTTGCCGAAGCGGCATTGGTCGAGCAACGCTGCGCGGGCAGACTCGCAATAATCCGGCCGTGATTCATTAACTCCAACGATCCGTCGAATTGTTCAATCAATGCCGATGCGTTTTCCAGCCAATCGCCCGTGTTGATGTACACGATCGAACCCTCTCGTCGTATTTGGGGAAAGTGTACATGTCCGCATACAATTCCGTCGACCCTTCGATCGTGTGCCGCCCGAATTAGCTTGCGTTGAAAGCGGCCAAACGCTCCCAGCATTTGTTTTGACGTACGCTTGATCCAAAAAGAAAAATAGACAGGGCGACGGCGACACTTGCGCAAGACAAAATTCAGCGCCAAGTTGACGTCGATGACGCGATTGAACGCGAAACTTCCGACGCGCGAAAGCCACTTCCAATGGCGCTCGATCGAATCAAACAGATCACCGTGGACCACTAGCAAGTGTCGATGATCGGCCGTTTCATGAATGAACTCATCCGCGATGGCAACCCCGGAAATTTTTGGCAGCGAATGCCGCAAAAAAGAATCGTGATTTCCAGGCGTGTATCGAATCATGGTTCCGCGAGACTGGATTTCGATCAACCGATCAATGATGCCAGTGTACGACGGGGGCCAATGCCAATTCCATCGCAAGCACCAAGCGTCGATAAAATCGCCAACCAAATACAAATAATCCGGCTGAAATTCCTTCAAGAATGCGAGTAACTCGTCGCCACGAGCGAGTTTTTGGCCCAAGTGAGAATCGCTAAGAAAAATCGAGCGTACCGAAACGGTCATTTGTTATATGCTTAGTGGATTGCAACGTGATTGGTTCCGCACCATTCGGATGGCAGTCCTAACCGGTCACGGCGTGCGGCGCATTTGGAGCCAAGTTTTCTTCTAGTTGTTGGCGCACATGCGACAAGACTTGAAAGCTGACTGATTCGTAATTTCCTTTGATGAAAGCGCCCGCCGCAGCTTTATGGCCGCCGCCGCCAAATCTTGCCGCCACGTCGTTGCATGACAAAGCGCAGCGACTACGGAAACTGATCTTAAAGCCACCGGTTGCTTGTTCGATCATGATCACCGCGAATAATGTTCCGTTAATTTCAAGAGCTTGATTGATTAGGTCTTCGGTGTCGCTGGGAAGCGCTCCTGAATTCGTAAAGTCTTCCTTCAAAATATGCGTATAAACGAACCGCCCGTCCAACTCGGTCACGACCCGCGACAAGACGAAACCGCGCAATCGCACGCGGCCCACCGATTCATGCTCGTACAAATCGCCATAAATCCGCGCTGGTGACGCGCCGGCATCGACAAGCCGTGCGGCCAACTGATAAGTGGCTTGGGTGGTCGAACCAAACCGAAACCAACCAGTGTCTGTTGCCAAAGCGGCAAACAAGGCAGATGCGGCATTCGTCGAAAGCGGCACGCCCAGATGATCGGCCGCTTCAACGACCAATCGTCCGGTTGCTTCTGCAGCGGTGTTCTTGAACGCTATTGCCCCCAGATCATCTTGGCTCACATGATGATCCAAGATAATTTTCTTCGCCGTCGTGCTTTCTAAAAAAGGTCGCATCGGTGCCAACTGAGCCCAGGCACTGGTATCCAAAATGATGACAAGTTGCGCATCGGCCATCTGTTCGGCCGTGATTCCTTCGCCGATCACCATGATTTCTTGCCGCGTATCGATGAATTTCAAGTTCGGCGGCGTGGCTTGGCCGTTGACGATACGAACTCGTTTTCCCATCTCGCGCAGCACGTCGGCCATGCCCAATTCGCTTCCCAGGGCGTCACAGTCCGGTCGAATGTGGCTGGTCAAAACAACGTCGTCGGCGGCGCGGATGACTTGGCAGAACTTATTCCAATCAATGCTCATAGGATGGCCTCGTGCGAATTATCTAGTTCATCTTGCGCAATTTTTCGGGTTTGCATGACGTCGTTTTGCACCTGAGTTTGCAACGCAGCAACGGATTCGAATCGACGAATATCACGCAAACGCCGCACAAAATCAACCTCTAGGATTTGGCCATAGAGCGAACCGCCAAAATCCAAAACGTGAATTTCCACTTTGGGAAGTCGTTCGCCGAAGGTCGGATTCGGGCCGACGTGAATCGCCGCCCAATGTGCGCGTTGATCGAGGTGGGCTCGACCCGCATAGACGCCAAAGCCCGGGACAAGCGTGTCGATCGCTTCCAAATTGGCTGTCGGAAAACCCAACTCGCCACCACGGGCTTCGCCGTGCGTTACCATTCCGCGAATTCGATAGGGGTGGGTGAGCATTTCTGCGGCTGCATCCACGTTTCCATTTCGGACTAACTCGCGGACGCGGCTACTGGAAATGAAAGCGTCGCCCAGAATCATTGGTTCGACGATGCTCAATTGAATTTCGCGATTGCGACAGAGGACCTCAAGCTGATCGATTGTGCCTTGTCGGTTGCGGCCAAAGCAAAAATTGGGACCTTCGACGATTGCTTTGGCTCCGATTTGTTGACACACGACACGCTCAAAAAATTGGTCATAGGTCAACTCCAATAATTTTCGATCAGTCGGGTACGCAACAATAACATCCACACCGACTTCAGCCAACAAGTCGGCTTTTCGGTCGATCCACGTCAAGGGAACCGGTGCCATTTCCGGTCGCAAAATACGCACGGGGTGCGGATCAAACGTGAACACAATGGCCGGGCCACCAAGTGAAATCGACCATTGTTTAAGTTGTCTCAGGATGCGGACGTGGCCTCGATGTACACCGTCAAAATTTCCAATCGTCAGCGCACCACTGCGCCATCGAGTCGGCAAGTCTTCGATATTTCGAATGAGATCCACGTCGTTTGATGGTTAGGAAATATCGGTTTAGTCTAGCCGTTTATGTGTCGGAAACTCGATTGTAAACTGGGTACCTCGGCCGACGTCGCTTTGAACGCTAATGACGCCGGCATGCGCTTCGATGATCTTCTTTGCCATGGGAAGCCCTAAACCGGTACCGCCGGGCTTGTTGGTGTAAAAAGTGTTAAACATCTTCAGCAATGTTTCGTCGTTCATGCCGCATCCGGTATCAATCAAGTCCAACGCGATTCCGCGCAGCGTTGGCCTGGTCCGAGCGACGAGTTGGCCCCCGTTGAGCATGGCTTCGAGGGCGTTTTTGACAATGTTGGTTAATGCGGCCTGCATCATCTGGGGTGCGAGCATCATGCTGGGCAATTCGTTGTCGAAATAACAGACTATTTCGACGTTTTGGCGTTTGGCTTGTGCTTGAAACAAGTCGAGAACTTGGCCGACTTGATCGTTCAAATTTCCTGCGCGCAGCGACAATTTGTTGAGCCGGATGAACTTCGTAAAGTCCTTCAGCAGCGTTTCTAACCGAGAACATTGGCGCTGAACCATTTCGATTCGATCCACCGCGCGGCGAGCTTGGGGTGTCGACATGCTGGCCAAGTCCTCAGCCAACAAGTCCATGTTCATATTGATCACCGAAAGCGGATTTTTGATTTCGTGTGCCAAAGCGCTAAACAAACCGGTCAATTCGTCGATTTGATTGCGCGATTCGTCGGTTTCAGCTTGTCCATTTAGGTTGGAGGGGGACATAGATTTCTGCCCAAAGCCAATCCTCGGAACCGAGGCAGTGACTAGTTAGCAATGCGTTCCCAGGCAAGCGCCTGGGAACGCACTAAACGAGCCAATACAACTACTACGGCGATTCTAACTAGCGACGATCGTAACGTCCGCCGCCACGTCCTTCGCCACCACCACCACCACCGCCACCACCGCCGCCACCACTTCCGCCACCGCCACCGCCGCTACGACCACCGCCGCCACTTCTACTTGGACCACCGCCGCCGCTACGACCGCCGCCGCCACCTCCTCCGCGACTGCTGCCGTGGCTTCGTCCGCCACCTCCGCCGCCGCCACCGCTTCGTCCGCCTTGTCCCCCACGGCCACGACCACCGCCGCCGCCACCACCACCGCCGCGACCGTCTCCGCTTCCGCTATGTCGGCGTGGAGGGCGATCGGCACCGCCTCGGTCATCTTCATAATCGCCCAATTCCTCATCTTCGCCGCCGCGATCCTCACGGACTGCATCGGCGAATTCATCTACCAAGCCCAATTCTTGCAAAGCGGCTCGGCGACTTAGTTTTACACGGTCTTGGCCATCGACATCGATGACTTTGACTTTCATTTCATCGCCGATTTGGCAGACGTCTCGAACGCTGGAAACATATCCGGACGACAACTCGCTGATGTGGCAAAGTCCGTCACGGCCCGGCAAGATTTCAACAAACGCGCCGAAGTCCGTGATGCTGGCCACGGTACCGTCGTATATTTTTCCGATTTCGACGGTCGCCGTGCAAGCTTGAACCATGCCTAATGCTTGGTCGGCCATTTCCTGGTCTGCGCTGGCGATTACAACGATACCGTCATCATCGACTTCGATGACCGTGTTCGTCGTTTCCTGAATTTGGCGGATGTTCTTGCCGCCGGGGCCGATGAGCATTCCGATTTTCTCGGGATCGATTTGCAATCGGACCAATCGCGGAGCGTATTGCGAAATGTCTGCACGCGGCCGCGGGATCGCGGCGATGATCTTTTTGAGAATCTCAATTCGAGCGGTCCGCGCTTGGGTGAGCGTCGCGCTGATGATTTCCATGCTAATTCCGCGAATCTTCAAATCTAATTGGATTCCGGTGATGCCGTTTTGCGTTCCGGCTATCTTGAAGTCCATGTCGCCGAAATGGTCTTCGTCGCCGATGATATCGGTGAGCAGTACCCATTTATCTTCGGATTCCTTGACGAGACCGATCGAAATGCCAGCGACGGGATTGGTAATTTTCACTCCGGCGGCCATCAAGCCGAGCGTTGCGCCGCAAACCGAAGCCATTGATGACGAACCGTTCGATTCCAAGATGTCGGAAATGACGCGGATCGTGTAGGGGAACTTTTCTGGATCCGGCAAAACGGGATTGACGCTTCGTTCGGCCAGTGCTCCGTGTCCAATTTCGCGGCGGCCTGGCCCACGAATGGGCTTGCATTCACCCACGCTGAACGGCGGGAAATAATAATCGAGCATGAACTTTTTCGAGTATTCTTCGACCAGGCCATCGACTCGTTGTTCATCGCGACCCGTTCCTAAAGTCACCGTGATTAAAGCTTGAGTTTCACCCCGTTGGAACAGGGCAGAGCCGTGAACTCGCGGCAACACGTCGACCAAGCACTCGATGTCACGAATGGTCTTGTTGTCGCGACCATCGGCCCGGCGACCCGACACGATCAAATCGCGGACGACCTTTTCCTCCAACCGATGCCAAGCCGTCTTGAAGTCAGCTTCCTTGATTGCGTTTTCCGCCTTTGGATCGGGAACCAAGCTGGCAAACGCGCGATCGCGCAAATTCGACACGGCCTCTTTGCGAGCATGTTTTCCGCTGCTTGAATTGGCCCGTGCGAAATCGTCGTAAAAAGCCGACTTGAGTCGCCCAAAAATTCCGTTATCCGGTGCCGGTTCAAATTTAGATTTGACGACTCCGACCTTGCGAGCCAATTCGCGTTGCAACGCGCACAGTTCCCGAACT
>JANMEB010000029.1:0-1034 GCA_031376585.1 Planctomycetota bacterium
GTATTTTTTCGGTTTTGAAGCCGATACTAGGCACGTGTTTTTCAGGGCAGAACCGCAACGCGATTGGGCAACAGATTCGCGTCGTCTGTTTAGAAGCTCTTGGTACCGGTAGAGCCAGAGGCACGCGGT
Organism: Planctomycetota bacterium; assembly: GCA_031376585.1. Lineage (GTDB taxonomy): Bacteria > Planctomycetota > Planctomycetia > Pirellulales > Pirellulaceae > JANMEB01. Next base: position 130 of record JANMEB010000029.1, read on the forward strand.
GCTCGGAAATAAGCGGTTCACGCTGCAATCGTTGTATTTAGTTTACCTCTCGCGCAAAATGGCAAAGCTTTCCACCAACGCCTGTGCGTCACACAATTAAACTCTAAGGCAATTAGAAAATGAAACAATTTCTGAACTCAACTGTTTTGATAGCCCTGTTGGTAATTACCGGACCGTCCACTTGGGCGGCCGCACCGGCTCGCAGCCAGCAAGAAACCACGGATGAAGATTTTGCTTTCCAAGGTGAGTACGTCGGCGAATTGACGGCCGCCGAAGATGTCGGGAAGTTGGGCGTACAAGTCATCGCATTGGGCAAAGGTAAATTCAAAGCCATTGGCTACCACGGCGGATTGCCGGGCGACGGTTGGAATGGCGAACAGCTGATGCGTCCCGAGAGCACCGGCGAGCGGTCGGGGGATACCATGACGCTGACCGACCAATTCGGCACAGTCACGATCAAGGACGGCGAGATGGCGATCATGAGCTCGGACGGAATTCCGCTGGGCACTCTCAAGAAGGTCACGCGCGAAAGCCCCACGCTCAATAAATCACCCGAGCAAGGCGCGATTGTCTTGTTCGATGGCAAGAACGCTGATCAATGGGAAAACGGAAAACTGTCCGAAGACGGGCTCCTGTTGCCAGGGACTACCAGCAAAAGAAAATTTGGCAGCCATCAGTTGCACATCGAATTTCGAATCCCATTTCAGCCAGAACAAAGCGGGCAAGGGCGAGGCAACAGCGGTGTCTACTTGCAGGGGCGATACGAAGTCCAAATGCTTGATTCATTTGGCTTGGAAGGCAAAGACAACGAGTGCGGCGGCCTGTATTCGGTCAAAGCGTGCGATTTGAATATGTGCTTTCCGCCGATGTCCTGGCAGACATACGACATCGAATTTACGGCGGCC
>JANMEB010000044.1:0-2837 GCA_031376585.1 Planctomycetota bacterium
GTTTGGCCGCCCAAGCCGGCATCGCCGCGATCGTTCAGCCCGGCGGCTCCGTCCGCGACGACGACATCGCGAAATTCCCGATCCGCTGGCTCGCGCCATCTGCCGCCAGCTTGATATTCCTCTGCCGTGAAATCGCGTTGAATAAGGAAGCAGAGGATAAGTCCAATTACGCGAATTTAGGACTTATACCTCTATTGCCATCAGTTGGATAAAGCAAGCAGAGACGGACGGGGAAGTCCGTCCTACGATTATCACCAACCCAAAAAATTAGTTCGGAAGACGCACTAGACGCAAACAATTCAATGCCTGAAATGCCGACGGCCGGTCAGCAGCATAGGGATGCCGTGCTCATTACAAGCGGCGATGATGTCGTCGTCGCGGACGGAGCCGCCGGGCTGAACGATCGCGGCGATGCCGGCTTGGGCGGCCAAACGTATCGAGTCGGCGAAAGGGAAAAACGCATCCGAGGCCAAGACACAACCGCGAGCCCTCGGACCGGCTTTGCGAATGGCGATTTCGACTGAGTCGACGCGGCTCATCTGCCCTGCCCCGACGCCGCAAATCGCAAGCTCGCGGGAAAGCGTGATCGCGTTGGACTTAACGTGCCGCACAATATTCCAGCCGAATTCAAGCTCAGCCAATAGTTCGGGTATCACGGGAGACTTGGTGACGACTTGTTCCAGCGAAAGCCGATCAAATTGTCGATCGGATTGTTGTACGAGTATGCCGCCAGTCACCGAGCGATATTCGAGCGACATGGGTTCTTGATCGAGATGGCCGACTTCAATCAAGCGGACGTTCTTTTTCCATTTCGGCCGTGTTGTCAGAATTTCGAAAGCTTCTGTTGCGAAATCCGGTGCGACAATCGCTTCGACAAATCGGTCGTCGTGTGCCAAAAATTCCGCCGTTTCGTGGTCGACGGTTCGGTTGAATCCAAGTACCGACCCAAACGCACTTTGGGGATCACCATCGAACGCTCGCGCACACGCTTCATGTAACCGGTCGGCGATTGCCGCGCCGCATGGGTTGTTGTGCTTGATCACGCAGCAAGCCGGTTTTGCAAAATTCCGCACGATCGCGAGCGCGGCATCGGCGTCCAAGATGTTGTTGTACGAAAGTTCTTTGCCGTGCAATTGCCGCGTGTGGACGACGTTGGCGGTTTTAATTCCATCGGTCGAATAGAGCGCGGCGGCTTGATGGCTGTTCTCGCCGTAACGCAAGCTGGATTTGCGGCGCAAGTTCAGGTTGATCTCCGTCGGCAGATCCGACGATTCGGTTTGCTGGGCAAAATGATTCGCGATGGCGCGATCGTAAGCCGCCGTATGCTGATAAGCCGCAACCATCAAACGGCGACGCAGCTCATCATCCGTACCTCCCGAACGTTGGACTTGTTCCAATATTTCACCGTACTGGTCGGCGGAAGTTGCAATCGTGACCCAGTTGCTGTTCTTGGCCGCCGCGCGCACTAAACTTGGGCCGCCAATATCGATTTGCTCGATGATCTCGGCTTCGGTCGCATCCGCCCGCTGTGCAGTTGCGGCAAACGGATACAAGTTGACCACCACCAACTCAAACGGCTCCATGCCATGTTGATTCATCGCGGCGATATCGTCCGGGTGATCGAGCCGAGCCAAGATGCCGCCGAAAATTTTGGGATGCAACGTCTTCAAGCGGCCGTCCATCATTTCGGGAAAGCCGGTGTATTCGGCGATATCGCGAACGGCGATCCCGGCGGCTTGAAGATGGCGGCGCGTTCCGCCAGTGCTGAACAGTTCGACGCCGCGTTCCGCGAGTCCTTGGGCGAACCCGATCAAGCCCATCTTGTCGCTGGTGCTGAGGATTGCGCGGCGAATATTGCGGATGTTCATGGGCGCTGTGTTCATTGAAGAATGGATTAAGAATCGCCCCCTATCCCCGAGCCAAAAAAGTTGGGAAATTTGTGTGTCTTGGGGCGATTTTACGACGGGCCGCGCATTCTACGGCGATTGTCGACTAGGTCCAAGGGCGTGCGCCGTTCGCTTTTATTTCATCACAGTTCTTCGTGACTTCCGCTGTGTCCAAAGCTACTTACAAAGATGCCGGGGTCGATCTCGAAGTTTACGAAGAATCGATGTCGCGCCTGCCGCGCTTGATGCAGCGAACGTTTTCGCCGCGAGTCATTCCACTCGAAGGTGGTTTCGCCGGCCTGTTTCAGTTGGAAAATCCGGCCCGTTTGTTTGCTCGGCGTTATAAGAACCCCATACTTGTATCGGGGACCGACGGCGTCGGCACCAAACTCAAAGTCGCCACTTTGTGCGGACGGCACGGCACGGTCGGTATCGACCTAGTCGCGATGTGTGTGAATGACGTGATCTGCTGCGGGGCCGAGCCGCTGTTCTTTTTGGATTACGTCGCGATGGCCAAAGACGATCCGGATTTGCTTGAGCAGATTGTCACCGGCGTCAGCGACGGATGCGTTCAAGCCGATTGCGCGTTGCTGGGCGGCGAGACGGCGATCATGCCAGACGTTTATCGCGTCGGCGATTACGACTTGGCGGGCTTTGCGGTCGGAGTCGTCGAGCGTAGGAATTTGATTGATGGCAAGCAAATCGCGGTTGATGACATTGTTCTGGGCGTCGCTTCCAGCGGCTTTCATTCCAACGGCTACAGTCTCGTTCGCAAGATCGTTTTCGAAGACGCCGGCTTGAAAGTCGACCAAGCAATTCCGGAACTCGGCGCAACTGTCGGCGAGGCTCTTCTCGCGCCAACCAAAATTTACGCGGCGATCGTGCGCGATGTCTTGTCGCACTACAAGATTAAAGCTGTGGTGCACGGCATCGCCCACATCACCGGCGGCG